>JALSJH010000074.1 GCA_026989455.1 Chromatiales bacterium
CGCTTGCGCTCGTAGCTGCCTACTTTTACATTCAATGTCTCATGTTTTGGCGGCACTTGCAGAAAAAAACCCTGCGCCTCTATTTTTGACAATATCTCTTCGGCATTGTTGCTTGCCAGTTTGCTCTCCAGAGTAATTTCAATCTCCATCGCTAGGACAAATTCGCCCATTAATCGCTTGATGGTGTCTGGAATGGGGTCGAAGTTATCTGCTTCGGCGAGATAAACGTAGTGATCTTCTCGGCGTTTTCCACGGTAGATGCTGCATTTCATGGTGATGATCCTATCTAAATTAAAATTGATGTGAGAAAAAAAGTGCTACGCCGCGTTGAGCGCCACTACGGGCGATTAACTCAATGCGGCCATTATGGGTGGTTTTATAGCCGATCGCAGCATAATTCCCGCTGTTGCTGCGGCTCTTAAAGCTTAGATTGCTGCTATTGGTGCCGGTAATAGTGGTGAGCGTGCGTTGTTCAGTTCCGTCGATCCATGCGAAGAATTTACCCAAGGAGAAGCGAAAGTCGGCAGTGTTCATAATAAGGCCTAACTCGGCATTTAGGTCGTGCCAGCTGAGGGTGGTGACGGTTGTATTTTGATCACCCTTCAGGCGGTTATAGCTATAGGCCAGCGACCAGTGCAGGTTGAATCGGCTGGGTTGTTGTTGTGGTTTTCTCAGCTGAATGCCGACAAATTGCCCCGAAGGCAAGGTGCCCGCAGCCCAGAGTTGATCATCATGGGAGGCGTTCAGGTAGCCAATGTGTAGCCCGCCCTGTAGCCACTGATAGGGTGACTCGTAGGCGGTTAATTTTAGTCGCTGGGTGCGTATTGTGCTTTCGTTGGTGTTGGCCTGGCCTTGTAGCGGTTGTCTGTGGTTTTCGATGGAGAGGCTGATCTCAGCGCCGGGCCTGAGATAACTGCTCTCATCAAATGCTGATGCTGTGGGGATAATGCCAAGGCCAGCAATCAGTATGCAGACTCTTTTGCCATATTTCATCGCTACTCTTCCAGTGTCGAGAGTAGTTTATCCACCGCAGCAATACGGTCAGTCACCTCAGCCAGTGGCTGGATGATTTTAAGCCGTTGCTGGGGGTCAAGCTGATAACGTTGTGCTTGTGCCTGAATCAGTTGGATAATTTTGATGGGATCAATGTTGGGTTTTTCATCGAATGTGATGCGTCCACCACCGGCCCCCATTTCTATTTTGTGGATTCCCATGGGGGTGGCTTTCAGTTTTAGCTTGGTGATATTAAACAGATTTTTAAGTTGCTCTGGCAGTAATCCAAAGCGGTCGATCATCTCCACTTGAAGCTCGCGCAGCGAGGCCAGACTGTTGGCACTGGCGATGCGCTTGTACATCATCAGGCGATTATGAACATCGGGTAGGTAATCATCCGGGATCAGCGTCGGTGCTCCAATATCGATTTCGGCACCGTGGTCGAGCGGTCGTTCCAGGTCGGGCTGGCGACCCTCTTTTAGATCCTTGACGGCTCTGTCTAACATATCCATGTACATGTTGTAGCCAATTTCATGCATTTGACCACTCTGGTCTTCACCGAGCAGCTCTCCCGCGCCCCGAATCTCCAGATCGTGGGTAGCGAGGGTGAAGCCGGTGCCCAGCTCTTTGATGGACTCTAATGCTTCGATTCGCTTTCGGGCATCGGCAGTCATGCTGCGCCGGGGCGGGGTGATTAAGTAGGCGTAGGCACGGTGGTGTGAACGTCCAACCCGTCCCCGCAGCTGGTAAAGCTGTGCCAGACCAAAGTGGTCGGCGCGATCAATGATAATGGTATTGGCGGTGGGGATGTCGATGCCGGTCTCAATAATAGTGGTGCAGACCAGTATGTTAAAACGCTGGTGATAGAAGTCTGACATGACCTGCTCTAACTCACGCTCACGCATCTGTCCGTGGGCCACTTCAATTTTTGCCTCTGGAATTAATTCGCCGAGTTCCCGCGCCGTTTTTTCAATGGTCTCCACTTTGTTGTGCAGTAGATAAACCTGTCCACCCCGTTTAATTTCGCGCAGACACGCCTCCTGGATGGTCGCCTTGTTCCACTGAGTGATAAAGGTTTTGACCGAGAGGCGTTTCGCCGGTGGGGTTGCGATGATGGAGAGGTCGCGCATGCCGGACATGGACATATTCAGGGTGCGTGGAATGGGCGTGGCGGTGAGGGTCAGTATATCTACCTCACTGCGCATCGCTTTGAATTGCTCTTTTTGACGCACCCCAAAGCGGTGCTCCTCATCGATGATTAATAACCCCAGACGCTTGAACTTGATGCTGCTTTGTAGCAGTTTGTGGGTGCCGATGACAATATCAACTGTGCCATTCTCCAAACCGGCCAGTGTGGCATCACTCTCTTTTTTAGAGCGAAAGCGTGAAAGGGTGGCAACGTTAACGGGCCAGTCGGCAAAACGGTCTTTGAAGTTTTCAAAGTGCTGCTGTGCCAGCAAAGTCGTGGGTACTAGCACCGCCACTTGCTTGCCCGCTTGAGTGGCCAAAAAGGCGGCACGCATCGCCACTTCGGTTTTACCAAAACCCACGTCACCACAAATTAGCCGATCCATTGGCTTGGTGGAGGACATATCATCGATAACATCCAGAATCGCTTGCTCCTGGTCGGGTGTCTCCTCGAAGGGGAACTGGGCGGCGAAGGCGTTGTAGAAGTCTTGATCGTAGCGGTATTGAAAGCCTTCGCGTGTTTCACGTTTGGCATAAATGGCGAGCAGCTCAGCCGCCACGTCACGAATTTTCTCTTTTGCTTTTCTCTTGGCCTTCTCCCACTGAACACTGCCGAGTTTATGGAGCGGGGCGTGTTCCGGGTCTGAGCCGCTGTAACGGCTAATGAGGTGCAGTGAGGAGACCGGCACGTAGAGTTTGTCGTTACGGGCGTATTCAAGGGCCAAAAACTCATTTTCCATGCCCCCCGCAGTGATTTTTTGTAGCCCCAAGTAGCGGCCTACGCCATGGTCGATATGCACCACAGGCGAGCCGACTTGCAGCTCTGCAAGGTTATGAATCGCTTTTTCGCCCTCATTGTTGCGGCGTTTACGGCGGCGGCGCTGCATAACCTGTTGGCCAAAGAGCTGTGGCTCGGTAATGACCGCAATTTGTGGCTGATCCAGTAGCAAACCGTGTTCCAGCGGGGCAATGGCGATGCCGGTTTTGCTTGAACCCTCTATGAACTCCTGCCAGCTATTAAAGAGCTGAGGGCGGATATCGTAACCCTTCAGTAACTCCAATAACGCTTCACGGCGGCCTGCGGACTCTGCGGCAAATAGAACACGCCCTTTAAAATCACCCAAAAAAGCTAACAACGCTTTCGCGGGTTGCTGGCCACGGATATCGAAAGCCAGCGGTGGTGGTTGCTGGGTGGCATAGTTGAATTTACCGGCGGCTTCATCCTGTTCAAAATGCTGAATATTGATCAGTGGTAGCTTGTTGAGCAGGTTGAAGAGTTCATCGGTTTTAAGAAAGAGCTGCTGTGGTGGCAAAATAGGCCGCTCTACATCATGGCGGCGCTGCTGATAGCGATTCACTACTTCGGTGCTGAATGTCTCACTGGCTTCGTGTACCGCGTGGTCGATGCAGACCAATGTGTTGTCGGGCAGGTAGTCGAACAGGGTGGATGTCTCATCGAAAAAGAGCGGTAAATAGTACTCAATACCTGCGGGGGCGATGCCATTTGTAATGTCGTTGTAGAGGTTTGATTTCAGGGTATCTCCCGCAAATTCGTCCCGGTAGCGCTCACGAAAGCGGTTGATTGCCTCTGGTGTGAACGGAAACTCTTTGGCCGGTAACAGGCGGATGCTATTGACTTTGTCGATGGAGCGCTGAGTTTCGGGGTCGAAGGTGCGGATGGATTCAATTTCAATATCCATCAGATCGATACGGTACGGGAACTCGCTGCCCATGGGGAATATATCCAATACGCTACCCCGCACCGCAAACTCACCATGCTCAACAACCTGGGAAACGGCACGGTAACTGCTGGCATCCAGGCGGCGACGAAATGACTCAATCTCCAGCTTGTCGCCCACATCCAAGGCGAGGGTATTGCCCTGTAAGTAGTGTTTGTCGGGCAGACGGTGGAGCAGGGTCGAGACCGGAACAATTAATATTCCCTTATCTAGCAGGGGTAGGCGGCTCAGGGTGAGTAGGCGTTCGGAGATGATATCTTGATGGGGTGAGAACTGGTCGTAGGGCAGTGTCTCCCAATCTGGAAAGTGGATGACGGGCTGATCGTCATGACTGCCGGCATAAAAACGCAGAGCACTCTCTAAACGAACGGCACTGGGCGTATCTTCAGTAATGAGCAGTACAAGTTGCTTCTTTTCCCTTAGTGCTGCGCTAATGGCGAGAGCATCGGCACTGCCATACAAACGCCCCCAGTGGATCTTATCGCGACTGGATTTGGGGAGTGGTGGTGTGAGTGCACTGCAATAGGGCATGAAAGCGGCCGATTAATCAATATTTTGGGGCGGCTAGTTTAACCTAAATTTGCCCATCAACCGAATTTTGTAGCCGCAGTGGGGGCTACTCTGTGCTGTTTTCGCCGCCGTTAATGCTATGGCGCATCGGTTGCGGATTGTGCTCGATAGGCTTTTCGACCTCTACTTCAATACCCAGGCTTTGTAGTATCTCTGCTGCCTCGTTCACCTTGAGTTGATGAGCACTTTTCAGCAGGTGAATGGCCATCTCCTGATCTTGGTCGACACCGAGGCCATTGAGATAGAATAAGCCGAGATTGTAGAGTGAGTTGCCATAGGCCTTTTCTGCGCCGATTTGATACCACTTAAACGCTTCGGTATAGCTCTGCTCGACACCCAGTCCGTGCTCATACATCGCCCCCAGATTGTGTTGGGCGATAATGTGGTCTTGCGCTGCAGCCAAGCGATACCACTCAATGGCTCGCTTGTAATCCTGCTCAACACCCAGGCCGCGGTGATATAACCAACCAATGGTTGATTGCGATTTTGCATGGCCTTGTTCGGCCAGTGGTTGCCATATCTCTAGGGCCGCAGCGTAGTCTTTAAACCAATAGAGCAGTTGGCCTTGCATAAACATGCGATGTATTGGGTCGGTGATTCTGCTGAGCTCTGTCTGCTCTTCTTCATCCTCTGCTTTTTCGTTGACCGCTGGGATGGCTAGCAGCTCTTGGCTGGGACTATCTAGCGATGGCTCTTCTGCGTTGACTGTTTCAGCATGAAGCGTACTGATGCAGAGTAGTAGTGGCAGCAAACAGAGTGCTGTTTTAGAAAAAAGCGTGAGATTGGATTGTGATGTCATCATTTTATTTTATACCAGACCGCAGGGCGGTTGTTTGAGGAAGCTCTGATCAAGTCATGAATGTTTTATGCTGGCTTAATCAGAGACTCCTTGAGAAGAGTCTGATGTAACTACCCACCGTATCGGTAAGGTTTTATTTTTATTGAGACAGCGGGGCACTCTGAACGCTCACGCTGTCATATCCCAAATTTCTTATAGGTGATTCGGTGGGGCTGGTCGGCTTTATCCCCTAATCGGCGCTTCTTATCCTCTTCGTATTCGGCATAGTTGCCCTCAAACCACTCCACATGACTGTCGCCCTCAAAGGCCAGCATATGGGTGGCGATACGATCTAGGAACCAGCGATCATGTGAGATGACGACCACGCAGCCGCCAAACTCCAGCAGTGCCTCTTCCAGGGCACGCAAGGTTTCAATATCAAGGTCGTTGGTTGGCTCATCCAGCAGCAGCACATTGCCACCACTTTGCAATAGCTTGGCAAGATGCAGGCGGTTGCGCTCACCCCCTGATAGGTCGCTCACTCTCTTTTGCTGGTCGCTCCCTTTAAAGTTGAAACGACTGAGGTAGGCGCGTGAATTGATCTGCATATTGCCGATGTTGATCATCTCTTGCTCATTCGAGACCTCTTGCCAGACGGTTTTGCTTCCATCCAGCGCGTCACGGCTCTGGTCGACATAAGCGAGTTTCACGGTGTCGCCAATACGTAGTTCGCCTGAGTCTGGTTTTTCAATGCCCATTAACATCTTGAACAGGGTCGATTTACCCGCACCATTGGGGCCTATAACACCGACAATGCCACCCGGTGGCAGCGTAAAGTTGAGATTATCAAACAGCAGCCGATCGCCAAAACCTTTGTTCAGGTTGTTGGCTTCAATCACCAAATCACCCAGACGTGGGCCGGGTGGGATAAACAGCTCATTGGTTTCGTTGCGGCTCTCCATATTTTGATTAGCCAACTCATCATAACGGGCGAGGCGCGCTTTACTCTTGGCGTGCCGCCCTTTCTGATTTGATCGAACCCACTCCAGCTCCGCTTTCATCGCCTTCATGCGTGCTTTTTCACCCTTATCCTCTTGTGCTAGGCGCTGGTTTTTCTGCTCTAGCCATGAGGAGTAGTTCCCCTCCCATGGAATGCCATGACCACGGTCAAGCTCCAAAATCCAGCCTGCCACATTGTCGAGGAAGTATCGATCATGGGTGACCGCAACCACGGTGCCTTCAAATTCACACAGAAACTGCTCTAGCCAAGCGACTGACTCTGCATCCAGATGGTTGGTTGGTTCATCGAGCAGCAGCATGTCGGGGGCAGAGAGAATTAGTTTACAGAGGGCGACACGGCGACGTTCACCACCAGAAAGTTTGGTGACATCCGCATCCCAAGGTGGCAAGCGAAGGGCATCGGCGGCAATCTCCAGCTTGCGCTCCAGATTGTGGGCATCGGCGGCCTGAATAATATTCTCCAGCTTTGCCTGTTCGGCGGCGAGTGCATCGAAGTCGGCATCCGGCTCGGCGTAAGCGGCATAGACCGCATCCAGGCGGGTCATCGCTTGTTTAACTTCACCCAGTGCCTCTTCGATATTACCGCGCACATCTTTCTCCGGGTTTAACTCGGGCTCTTGTGAAAGGTAGCCAATGTTAATGCCAGGTTGAGGGCGTGCCTCACCTTCAAACTCTTTATCGATACCGGCCATAATGCGTAAAACCGTCGACTTTCCCGCGCCATTCAGACCCAAAACACCAATTTTGGCACCAGGGAAAAATGAGAGGGAGATATCTTTTATAATCGTGCGCTTAGGGGGAACCACTTTGCTCACCCGGTTCATGGTGTAGATATATTGGGCCATGTTCTTCTTCTGTATGTGAGTTGCCGTCAGGAGCGTGTTGGCCTGAGTATAACAACTCGATAGCAGAGTGATAATGAATATTCACTGCATCTCACGAGGGTTATGCCTATAATGGGCGAATTTTTTTACAATGACTGGCTGTAGCGATGAGAGACGAAGCTGTTCGCGATCTTCACACCGTGCGGGATTTTATCCGTTGGGGGGTGAGTCGCTTTACCGAAAATGAACTCTACTTCGGGCATGGAACCGATAATGCGCTGGATGAGTCATTGGCGCTGGTACTCCATGCACTGCATCTGCCCTTTGGGCTGCCGGATTCACTGCTGGAAGGGCGCTTGACGCAAGCAGAGAAGGTTTCGGTTGTTGAGCTGTTGGTTCAACGCATTGAGCAGCGGCTGCCAGCGGCCTATCTGACCAATAAAGCACTTTTTTGTGGCATCCCCTTCTATGTAGATGAGCGGGTATTGGTACCCCGTTCGCCGATTGCTGAACTGATCGAACAGCAATTCGCCCCTTGGGTGGAGCCTGATGAGGTGACCCAAATTCTCGATCTCTGCACCGGCAGTGGCTGCATTGCTATCGCCTCTGCCTATATGTTTCCTAATGCTCAGGTGGATGGCGTTGATATTTCAGAAGATGCGTTGGTCGTTGCGGGTATCAACACCGAACGCCATAAATTGGCATCGCGCCTAAATTTGATACCATCCGATCTTTTCAATGGTGTGGCCGGTAAAAAATATCAGATTATCGTCAGCAATCCCCCCTATGTCGATGCGGACGATATCGCCTCAATGCCGAAAGAGTTCCACCAAGAGCCAGCGATTGGGCTAGCCTCTGGCGCGGATGGTCTGGATATAACGCGGAAAATCCTCTCGCAAGCGGCGGACTACCTCACTCCACAAGGCATACTGGTGGTTGAAGTGGGTAATAGCGAAGCCGCACTGCAGAAACAGCTCCCAAACCTCCCTTTTATGTGGCTCGATTTTGAGCGTGGTGGAGACGGTGTTTTTTTACTGACCCATGAGCAGTTGCTTGAGCATAAAGATGAGATTCAGAAGTGGGCGAGCAATTAGTACAGTTGTTTACAACGAAAACGGTGCTTATACTACGTAAAAAATACCCTGGATCAACCGGTTCAGGTGATAAAAAACAGAGGAACTTTATAGATGGATCAACTAATCATCTTCGATCCGGAACTGATTAAACGCTACGATAAATCAGGCCCGCGTTATACGTCGTACCCCACCGCGGTACAGTTTGATGAGCGTTTCACCATTGAAACCTATCAGGCGTGGATTGAGAAAAGCAATGAGCTGAGTCGCAGCCTGCCTGAACCCAAGCCTATTTCACTCTATTTCCATATTCCATTTTGTGACACGGTCTGTTTTTATTGCGGTTGCAATAAAGTGGTCACAAAAGATCGTAGCCGCTCCTCCCCCTATCTTGATCGCCTCTGCAAAGAGATTGAAATGCAGGCCGCACTGTTTGATGATAATCGGCCCGTTACCCAACTGCACTGGGGCGGCGGAACACCTACCTTTTTGAATAATGATGAGATGCGTCGTTTGATGGATTGTACCCGCAAACACTTTAATGTTGTGGGCGACGATCAAGGAGAATTCTCCATTGAAATTGACCCCCGTGAGGCCGATGCTGAAAAAGTGGCGGTACTGCGCGAGTTGGGCTTCAATCGAATGAGTCTAGGTATTCAGGATTTTGACGAAAAAGTACAAAAAGCCGTTAACCGCATTCAGAGCGAAGAGCAGACACTGTTGGTGCTCAACTCCGCGAGGGCAGAGGGGTTTCGCTCGATAAGTGTTGATCTTATCTATGGGTTGCCGTTTCAAACGGTTGAAAGCTTCCGCCGCACCCTCGATCGCATTGTTGAAGTCAATCCCGACCGCATTTCCGTCTTTAACTACGCTCACCTGCCGGAACTCTTTAAGCCACAACGGCGCATAAATGAAGATGACTTGCCTTTGCCGGAAGAGAAGCTGAAAATCCTGCAATTGACCATTGAGCACCTTCAACAAGCTGGCTATGTCTACATTGGCATGGATCACTTTGCAAAGCCTGACGACGAACTCTGTTTGGCACAAAATGACGACACGCTCTACCGTAACTTTCAGGGCTACTCCACCCATGCCGATTGCGACCTTGTCGGCTTGGGAGTCACCTCGATCAGCATGGTGGGCTCAAGTTACAGCCAAAACGTAAAGGGGATGGATGAGTATTATGCGGTGATTGATGCCGGTAAACTGCCCGTCTTCCGAGGCGTTGATCTGAGTGCAGATGACCTACTGCGTCGTGAAGTCATTACACGCCTTATTTGCCACTTTCACCTCAACATGCCGCGCATTGAACGTGAGTTTAATATCAACTTCGCCGACTATTTTGCAGCCGAACTAGCCGACCTGAAACAGTTCACTGATGACGGACTGGTGAGCCTCGACTCAGAAGAGATCACCATCAACCCCAAGGGGCGGCTGTTGATACGCAATGTCTGCATGCTGTTTGACCGTTATCTACGGGAAAAAAGAGGCGCGGGCAGCTTCTCAAAGGTTATTTAATCCGAATGTTTCATGAAAAAGGGGCGAATTGCCCCTTTTTTGTGACTACCATTTTTTATTAAACAAGATTATTTACCTCGACCCAATGCAATAACTCTTTGAAACTTAGCCCCGACGCTTCACTTGATTTTATTGCAAATGTTTTTGGTGAGGCTTGTTTTCCTTCGCAAAGTACGCCGCAGCTTTTTAATATGTCGCACTCCCCCTTTAACCGTTTGTTTTCTTTGCACAATATTTTTATCTCGTCATAGAGGTGCGTTTCTTCAACCTGACTCGCCTTCTGTTTGTGCGGGCTATGGTATTTGCTGATCCAAGTATGCAACGTACTCTTGTTGATACCCAACTCCTCCGCTGTCTTGACTATGGGGTCCACTTTATAGGTTGATCACTCTCTATTGCCAGCTTGAGCGCTGACCCTTTAAATTCTGACATATAGTGGTTCTGCTTCTTCTGATGACCCATCGGTACACTCTCCCCGGTTAACCCCCAATATTACTTTAGGTTGTGTATCCGGAGGAAATATTACGGATGAAATGGTTCAGAAATATCTAGAACATCATCGGAATCCTGCGAATAAGGGTGGTGGAAACATGACTCTTGAATAGTTAAATATAGGACTTTCAGTCCAGTCACAACCTATGCACTTTCAGTGCATAGTGGCTGAGTTGAGCGGTTTTATTGTTGACAACGGGGGAGTCCACATAAGTTACCATCTGAGTTAAATCAATAACCAGCCATTTAGATATTTTTCTGTTTGATGTAACTTAGCGCTGATAATCGCGAATGACAGTGTGAGCGGGTGATGGAGCTTTACGGGTATGGGTAATGATATAAATAATCTGATTGATCGGTTGGTGGAGGAGCATCAGGGTGTTGAGCCTGAACCTAATCCACTGGTCAAGATGCTGCCGCTGCTGGTGGGTGTGGTGGGTTATATGGCCAGTGTGGTGGTGTTAATTGGCCTGCGATCAGATTGGCAGGCGATGATCACGGCTTCGGCGACTTATCAAATTGAGCTGCTGCTCTCTTTGTTGGTGGGCGTGTCGGGAATGTTGGCTGCCGGTTGGCTGCGTATTCCATATACTAAAAACCAGCGTTGGATTGTCTCTGCAGCACTGCTTTGCGGGGCAGCTTTTGTTGGCTTTGAGCTTTTCCGTTTGCTCAGTGAAGGGGTCTCGCTTGCATCTGTTAGTGCTTTTGTTTCGTGTTATCTACACAGCCTCTATCTGGCCACTCTGCCAACGGTTGCCTTGGTGATGACCCAGCGTTCAGGCTCTACCACTCACCCTTATCTCTCTGCGCTTATGGGGGTGTTTGCGATCGCTGGTTTTGCCTGGATTGGCTTGCGCCTGACTTGTGAGGTCAACTTGGCTGGACACAATGCTATTGTTCAGTTATCGCCGTTTATTTTATTGGGAATGGTGCTGGGAATAAGTGCCAAGAGACTCTATCGCTGGTAACGCTTTAATGTCTGGGTTGGTTTTTTGTCGGAGTGAATGCCGCTGCGAAATCGGCTGCTTTGAAACCGATAATGACTCCCCCTTGGTGTTCGACCACAGGTCGTTTGATCAGGGTCGGATTCTTCAGTAAGAGTGCCAAGGCATTTTCGGCAGATAAGTTGTTTTTAACATCATCGCTCAGGTTGCGCCATGTGGTGGAACGCTTGTTCACCATGATCTGCCAGCCAACGGCATCAGCCCAGCGTTGGATCATCTGCTCATCGAGGCCATCTTTTCGAATGTCGTGAAAGGTGTGCTCCACATCATTTTCTGTGAGCCAGTTGAGGGCTTTTTTGACGGTATCACACTGTTTTATACCAAAGAGTGTCAACATAGTTTAGGTTGCTTTCTGGCTGGAGTCAGTTGATTGTAAGCTAAATAAGATTCGCTTTGTAGGCGAATTTTGTTGAATATTTCCGAGGTTGGCCAGTGTCTGTTTTTCAAGCGCGGCTTGAGTTATTTCACGCCCCCCAGTAAGATTGCACCCTTTTGAGCGTTTTTGCGGAGATCAACATGTTTCACGGTAGTATGGTGGCACTAGTAACCCCGATGCATGCGGATGGCAGCATCGATTTTGAGGGGTTGGCTCGATTGGTTGAGTTCCACATAGAGAACAAAACCGATGCCATTGTCTCGGTGGGCACAACGGGCGAGTCGGCAACGCTCAGTGAAGAGGAGCATACCCGCGTCGTTCGCCGCACCGTGGAGCTGGTGAAAGGGCGTGTTCCGGTGATCGCTGGGAGTGGCTCAAACTGTACCCGTGAAGCCACCGCCCTGACGCAGTCCGCTATGGAAGCGGGTGCGGATGCCTGTCTGCTAGTGACACCTTATTATATTAAACCCACGCAAGAGGGACTCTACCAGCACTATAAGTCGATCGCTGAGGCGGTGGCTATTCCGCAGATCCTTTATAATGTGCCGGGGAGAACCGCGGTGGATCTGTTGCCGGAAACGGTTGCCCGGCTTGCTGAAATTCCAAATATAGTCGGTATTAAAGAGGCGACCGGCGACTTGCAGCGCGCCAAAGATATTTTAGCGTTGTGTGGGTCTAAATTAGACCTATACAGTGGTGACGATTTTACCAGCCGTGAGTTTATCCTGTTGGGTGGCAAGGGGGCGATATCGGTAACCGCAAATGTTGCTCCTCGATTGATGCACGATATGTGTGCGGCGGCACTGGCGGGTGACTTGCCTACAGCGGAAGCGCTGGACGGCTCTTTGGTGGGGCTGCATGAAAACCTGTTTCTGGAGGCGAACCCAATCCCAGTGAAGTGGGCTGTGGCGCGTATTGGCTTGATTGAGTCGGCTATTCGCCTGCCGTTGACAACGCTTTCTGAACAGCACCATAACCGCGTGGCAGATGCGATGTGTCAGGCCGGAGTTAGTTTATGAGTCATCGTTTTTTCTTGCTTGGTTTGGCGCTGTTACTCTCCGTGATGCTGAGCGGTTGCTCAAATTACTCGGCCAGCCATGAGTACTACAAGGCGCGTCCTGAGGCCAAGCTGGAGATTCCCCCGGGTTTAGACCGTCCGGTAGAGCGTTTGGATATGACCTTGCCCAAGGCGGCTGACGGCACGGCAACCTACTCAAGTTATAGTGGCGATTGCAAACAAGATCCATCGACGCTGAATATGGTCGCTCAGAAAGATCTCTCTGTGGTGCGTGAAGGGGACTTTATCTGGCTTCACGCCAATACCAATCCAGAACAGTTATGGGGGGCAGCACGCTCTTTCTTGAAGAAGAAGGGCTTTGGCATCGCTCGTGATGATGACGACCTGGGTATATTGGAGAGTGACTGGTTTGAGTATCAGGAGGATGGTCACTCGTTGCGCGACAAATACCGTCTCCGTTTTGAATATGGAAAAACGGCGGGCAGTAGTGAAATTTATTTGAGCCTTCGTGGTGAGCGCTTGTCCGACGGTGAATGGCAGCCCCGTGAAACAGATGTAGAGCTTGAAATTGAGATGTTGAAGCGTTTGGCACGCTATCTGGGTGATAGTGAGGTTGAATTTTCGGAAGTGCCAACCGCCGAAACCGAGGTGGCTCTTCACGACCGGGGCAAAAAAGGCGGGCTAAGTCTGGTGATTAATCATGGCTTTGATGATGCGTGGCGGCGCACTCTTCGCGCGATTGAAGAGAGTGGTAATCATATAGAGGAGCGCTCAATTAACCAACGCTTCCTGATTGCACGCTTTGAGGATAAAAGTGAAGCCGCCAAAGCTCGCCGGAGTTCGTGGATGGGTAGTGTGCTGATACCCTCTGAAAAACATGCTGAGGGGCGCTTTCGTATCGAATTTTTCATTCGAGGTGAAAACAGCACTGAGGTTCAGATTCAGAATCTGCAAGGAAAAGCCACCTCAAGTGAGCGTGCTAAGCGGGTGATCTCGGAGTTGGAGCAGGCACTCAGTGAATAGTCACTCTTAATGCGATTTGCATATCTGGGTAGCGGCAGTGGCGGCAATGGTTTTTTAGTTGAACAGGGTAACACCTGCCTACTGGTTGACTGTGGCTTCTCGGCAAAAGAGTGTGAGCGCCGCTTGGCTACTCTGGGGAAAACAGCCAGCCAATTAGCGGGTATTTTGGTGACACACGAGCATGGTGATCATATCAATGGTGTCGGGCGCTTGGCACGCAAGCACAACCTGCATGTGTGGCTAAGTGCAGGTACGCTGCGCGCTGAACGTACTGGCGAACTACCGACCTTCTGTTTGATGAATACCCACCAGGCACTCTCCATTGGTGACTTGGAGATAAATCCATTCCCCGTTCCCCATGATGCACACGAGCCGTGTCAATTTACCTTCTCAAATGGCGCGGAAAAGTTGGGTCTGGCCACCGATTTTGGCTGCGAAACTCCTCATGTCATTGAACAGTTGAGTGGCTGTGATGCGCTGGTGCTGGAGTGTAATCATGATCTGGCGATGCTGCTGAATGGTGAGTATCCAGCCTATTTAAAGCGCCGGGTGAGTGGTGATCATGGTCACCTGAGTAACCAACAAGCGGCCAATTTGTTAGCGAAATTAGATAATTCAAGGCTTCAGCATATTGTTGCGGCGCACTTGAGTGAAAAACACAACACACCGCAACTGGCTCGCAACGCCTTGAGTGACGTTTTGAACTGCCAGCCAGAGTGGATCTCTGTTGCGGAGCAGCAGCAAGGCCTGGCCTGGCGAGATGTCGCCTGACTCCATTTAAATGACACGTGTTTAATTGAGGAAGCTCCGATCAAGTCATGAATATTTTATACTGGCTTAAATCGCCCTCATTTATCCCGAAAATTACACCCATAGAGCGACTATTACTGCGCATTTCGGAACAAATGAGAACAATTTCCTCTCAGCTTAAATTCATTCAGACTTAATCAGAGACTCCTTGAGGAACACCATGCAAAAAACCACCGAACTCTACGCCGGAAAAGCCAAGTCAGTTTACAATACTGATCACCCAGACTACCTGATTATGTCGTTCCGCAACGATACGTCGGCCTTTGATGGCGAAAAAATTGAGCAGCTTGAACGAAAAGGTGAAGTTAACAATAAATTTAACCACTTTATTATGCAGAAGCTTGAAGCCGCAGGAATTCCGACACAAGTGGAGTCTCTGCTTTCAGATACCGAATCGGTGGTGAAGCGTTTAGAGATGATCCCGGTTGAGTGCGTAGTGCGTAATATTTCAGCGGGTAGTCTCTGTCGCCGCCTGGGTGTGGAAGAGGGGCTGGATTTGCAACCACCTACCTTCGAGCTATTTCTTAAAAACGATGCGTTACACGACCCTATGTTGAACGAGTCACTTGCGATAACGTTTGGCTGGGCAACGCAACCACAGCTAACAAAAATGAGAGAGCTGACCCTCACGGTAAACAAGGTGTTGAGCCAGCTTTTTGATGACGCGGGTATGTTGCTGGTGGATTACAAGCTGGAGTTTGGTCTGTTTAAAGGGGAAATCATGCTGGGGGACGAGTTCTCCCCTGATGGTTGTCGTTTGTGGGACAAAGAGAGCCGCGAAAAGCTGGACAAAGATCGCTTTCGCCAAGGCTTAGGCGGCGTTGTTGAAGCCTACCTCGATGTTGCCAGCCGCCTAGGTATTGATATGGGGCCGGTTGAGCGCTCAAGCTGAGAGATCACTGAAGTCTGGGTTAACAGCATCAGGCGCGGAAGAAGTGGAGAATGTCTCTGATTTCGCTGGCGGCTTGTTTAAGGGTATTGACGCTCTCTTCGGGTGTTAATTTCAAGGTTTTGAAAGCAGATATTTCACCCCAGTTTACCTTGCTACGTGGGCCGCAGACGGTGACGGTGCTGTGCAGGTTGGCTACGGTCACCACATCAATCAGTTCGGGTGTGTTAGCCGACTCTCGGCCAAGGTTTTCATGCTCTGCTGCTGTGAGAATAAAGGCTTCCGGGAATTTCCAGATCTCAAGAATACGTTTGCCGATAATCGTATGAGTCTCTTTGAGTGCTTCATCCAGCGCATCCTGATCGTTAATTATTTCGGGGAATTGCAGGGCATGCTCCAAAATAGGGAGTACTCCAATATCGTGAATAAGTCCTGCTAACATCGCCTCATCAGGTTTTAGAAAAGTGTGGTTGCGTGCCAGCACATAGCTGAGTGCGGCCACTTGTGTGTTGTGCTTCCAGAGGCGCGAGGTGCGCTGGCGTAGCAGGGGGGATTTGGGGCGGTGAGATTGCTCAACCAACATCACGGTGACTAAACTTCGCACCAAGGACTGCCCCATGCGGATGATGGCGGTATTCAGATCTTCGATAGGATCTTGACCACGAAAGATCGGGCTGTTGGCCACTTGAATGATGCGCGCCGAAATGGCGGCATCCATGCCTAGCGCCTTGGCGATATCAGTAACGCTCGCTTGTGGGTTATTAAGCAGCTTATGCACTTTCAGCGCAACATCAGGAAGGACAGGGAGTACCAGCGAGTTCGTCTCTAAGTCTTTTAGCAGGCTATCAATAAATTCAACGGTGGTGCTCACAGTATTTCCTTTTTTGTCCATTACGGCAGCGAACTTGATTGTTTTCTGTCACTAGGCGGATTCATCGGACTCTTGGTAGGGAAGTTTACCTATTTTGATCGATACGCCATCGGATGAGCCGAGCACCAGCCCACCTATTTCGGCATCAGCAATGCGTAATACCGCCAACAGATCGTACCCTTGGCCTGCGGAGAGTTGGCAATCAACGACCTTCCCCGCCACTTCGCCACTCTGGCTATTAAAAATTTCATCACCCGGCCGGGCCGGCGTGTCGCTGTCGGTGTGGGCCAGATACATCTGGCGTTTCAATTTCCCCAGATATTGTGAGCGAGCAACAATCTCTTGGCCGGGGTAGCAACCTTTGGTAAAACTGAGTGCGCCTATTTTGTGCATGTTTACCATTTGAGGCACAAACGCTTCACTGACGGCTTGTCCAATATTGGGGAGGCCATTGAGAATGTCATGTAGTTGCCATTGGTAGCTGCCCACCGGTGCAGCTTGAACATTGAGCCGCTGCCAAGCCTTTTTAATCTCTTCAAATTCGCCGATTAACTCAAAGCGGCTAGGTGTGCCAGGCAGGCGAATGAGGGTTATTTTTTGCTGCTGAACGACATCATTGGCTTGTGTGGGCAGTTGTGCAGAGACCGTGGCCAACTCTTGCTCAATAGTGGGGCCGCAGCAACCGATGCGTACAAAGCTGTCGCTGGCATCAAGGATGTCGACGTTGGACATCATCTTGTACATCTGTAATCTCTTCAATACCCCTTCAACCTGATCCATGGGCAGTTGAAGATAGTAGCTGTCACCGCGCATGAAAATGCGAAAATTGGCAATAACACGCCCCTTAGCACTACAAATGGCACTGAGTTGACTGGTGTTACTGTCGACCTCTCGGATGTCATTGCAAAATAGGTTTTGCATGAAGGTGGCGGCCTCTTCACCATGAATGACAATCAGCCCGAATTGGCTGAGATCCATGATGGTATTGCCGGCGGTGGATACCCGGGATTCACGCTCCGGATTGCCAAAGTGCTCAACGGCAATGTCGTTAAAGATCGCACCTGCATCGTGCTCAAGGTACTCTTTCCAGTTATCTTTCATATATGTTGTGCCTGCTGAGATAATTTAATGTGGACAAAATTCAGTGGTGTGATATTACTATATTTACTTGTCTGGACGGGTGTGGCAAGGCAATTCTAATAACAAGTCATTAACCCGGATATTTCATGAATTTGCGCGAAGCTTGCGCAGGATAATGGTTTTACAGGGAAATTACCGAAAAAGTGCCGTGTCAGTGATTACGGACGAGAGAGTGAATATTTCCTGTAGAATCATATAGACAAGTGAGATTGTGCATAATTTATGAATTATTCGGGTTAAATTATGAATAAAAAAAATCAGCGACCAGTTTTTCTGAACTTAACTAAGATCAGCTTGCCCGTCACCGGTGTGGTCTCAATTTTTCATCGACTCTCTGGCCTTTTTCTGGCGCTCTCTATTCCGTTGTTGATCTATCTGTTTGATCTGTCGTTACGCAGTGCCCAAGGTTTTTCCGAGGCACAACAGCTGTTGCAATTGCCACTGCTGAAACTGCTGCTCACAGTAGGGGCTTGGGCATTGGCGCACCACTTAGTGGCAGGTATCCGCTTTTTATTGATCGACCTTGATATCGGGGTGCTGAAAACAGCGGCCCGTAGAAGTGCATGGATAACCCATGGGCTAACAACATTAATTCTATTGCTGGCAATTGTGGTGATCTGGTTATGAGATGGGGCTTAGGTGGTTTTAGACCGTGGCTTTTTCAGCGTGTAAGTGCGGTTTACATGTTGGGGTTTTTGCTGTTTTTTATGCTGGCGATTTTCGCTTGTCCGCCCTCGGATTATCAAGCGTGGCAAGCGTGGTTTGCTCATCCGGTCATGTGGATGGCGACGGCAATATTTTTTGTTAGCCTCTTTCTCCATGTCTGGATTGGCCTACGAGATGTCATTCTCGACTATCTCCACAGCGTACCGGTTCGCTTGGTTGTTTTAGTTGGCTTGGGTATTTTTTTGATCAGCCTGATCCTGTGGGTCTTTAAGGCTCTCTTTACAGTGGTTTTATTATGAGTGTGGCAAGAAGAAAATTCGATACGCTGGTCATTGGTTCAGGTGGTGGTGGTCTGCGTGCGGCACTGCAACTGGCAAAAGCAGACGCTAATGTGGCGGTGGTCTCCAAGGTGTTTCCAACCCGCTCACATACTGTTGCCGCGCAAGGTGGTATTAACGCAGCGCTGGCCAATGTGGTGCCGGATAACTGGCATTGGCATATGTATGACACCATCAAGGGGAGTGACTACCTGGGTGATCAGGATGCGATTGAGTATATGTGCCGAGCCGCCTCCCATTTAGTGGTCGAGCTAGAGCACGCTGGTGTTCCCTTTTCGCGACTGGATAATGGCAAGATTTATCAACGCCCCTTCGGTGGACAGAGCCAGAACTTTGGCGGAGATCAAGCGGCACGTACCTGTGCGGCGGCGGATCGAACCGGCCATGCTATGTTACATACCCTCTACCAGCAAAACATCCAAGCGAAAACACACTTTTTTGACGAGTACTTTGCGATTGATCTGATTCGTGACGAAAAGGGTGCGGTGTTGGGTGCGGTTGTTCTGGAGATCGAAACGGGTGAGCCACTGATTATCGAGGCGAAAACAACCCTGTTGGCCACGGGTGGCGCTGGGCAGATTTTCCGCACCAATACTAACGCACGCATTAATACTGGTGATGGCCTTGGCATGGCCTTGCGTGCCGGTATTCCTCTGCAAGATATGGAGTTTTTTCAGTTCCACCCTACCGGTATAGCGGGGAAGGGGATGTTGATTACCGAAGGTGCGCGAGGTGAGGGGGGGTATCTGCTGAATAAAGATGGCGAGCGCTTTATGGAGCGTTATGCACCACACGCCAAAGATTTGGCCTCGCGGGATGTGGTCAGTCGAGCCATCTATACGGAAGTGAAAGAGGGGCGCGGCTGCGGCCCTAAGGGTGATCATGTTTTATTGAAGCTGGATCATCTCGGGGAAGAGGTCGTGCAAAAGCGCCTCCCCGGCATTCGCCAAACAGTAAAAACATTCCTCCACATCGATCCCGCCTATGAGGCGATTCCTATCTACCCTACCGCCCACTACACCATGGGTGGCATTCCGACCAATCGCCATGGACAGGTGGTGGTGCCGATGGCCAACACCTCAGAAGAGCAGGTGGCCGGGCTTTATGCGGCGGGTGAATGTGCCTGTGTTTCGGTGCATGGCGCAAACCGCTTGGGTGGCAATTCGCTGTTGGATATTGTGGTTTTTGGCCGAGCGGCGGGTAATCACATCATCAAATACCTTAAAGAGCACCGCCAGCACCGTCCACTGGATATGGCGAGTGTCGATCGCGCACTGGCGCGCCTTGCCCGTTGGGATTTGAAAGGTGAAGGTGAGTCGGTGCAGACGCTAAAAGCGGAGCTGCAAAAGACCATGGAGGAGTATTGCGGGGTCTTCAGGAATCAGGAGATCCTTGATCAAGGTATTGAGCGAGTCAAAGATATTCGCCAGCGACTACAAAATGTACGCCTACAGGATCATAGTCAGATCTTTAACACCGCGCGTATCGAAGCCCTTGAGTTAGAAAATCTGGTTGAAGTGGCATTGGCAACGGTGGTTTCGGCAGCCAACCGCAAAGAGAGTCGTGGCGCGCACTCTCGCACCGATCATCCAGAGCGTGATGATGTGCACTGGTTAAAGCATAGCCTCTGTTTCACCACTGATTTGCGACTGGAGTACAAGCCGGTGCGTATGAAACCGCTGACGGTTGACTCTTTCCCACCTAAACCACGGGTCTATTGATCTTCTGAGAATATGATGAGGTAATCATGCGCTTTCTGATTCAACGATTTAACCCGGAAACAGACAAAAAGCCCTACATGCAGGAGTATGAAATCACCGTCACTCCAGACATGATGCTGCTTGATGCGTTCAAGGCAATCAAAGAGCAAGACGAGAGCTTGGCGATTCGTTACTCCTGTGGCGAAGGTGTCTGTGGTTCTGATGCGGTTAACATTAATGGTGTTAACGGCCTCTCCTGTATTACCCCATTAGCCGAGCTGAAGGAGCCGGTAACGGTAAATCCGGTGCCCGGAATGCCTATTATTCGTGACTTGATTGTTGATATGAGCCAGTTTTATCACCAATACCGTGCCGTTAAACCCTACCTTATTCGCCACGACCCTGAGCCGGAGATGGAAGTGCTGCAATCCCCCGAAGAGCGCGACAAGCTGGATGGTTTATACGAGTGTATCTTGTGTGGCTGCTGCTCCACCGCCTGCCCCTCTTTCTGGTGGAATCCCGACAAATTCAGAGGCCCGGCGGCGCTGTTGCAAGCGTGGCGCTTTCTTGCGGATAGCCGGGACCAAGCCACAGCGATGCGCCTAGATGAGCTGGAAGGTCCCTATCGACTGTTTCGTTGCCATACCATCATGAACTGTATGAATGTTTGCCCAAAACAGCTTAATCCGACCGAGGCGATTGGCAACATCAAGAAACTGATGTTGAAACACTCCATATGAGTGAAATATCCCGCCTTCAATGGCAGTGTCGACGTAGCATGCTTGAGCTAGAGTTACTGCTGCGTGGTTTTCTAGATAACCGCTATGAGCAGGAGAGTGAGGCGGTACAAGATGCTTTTTGTGCCTTGCTGGCACTTTCAGATCAGACACTTCAAGAGCTACTGTTTAACCAAATCATATCAGAACAGGCAGGGATTGCCGATGTCGTCGAGCGTATCAAAAACCAACCACTTCTACCTTAAGGTACAGCCCTCACGCTACTTGGGTGCGCTGCTACTCCTATTCTACCTTGGGGCTCTGATTCTCCTCTGGATAGTGCCGATCTCCGTCTGGATTAAGCTAGGGCTCTCTATCCTGTTAATTTGGGATGGTCGGCGACACTGGCGACGTTATGTTTCGCGGGTTGAAGCGCAAGCAGTCCAGTGGTTGATATGGCACGGTGAGGGGGAGTGGAGTTTATGGCAGATGGGCGGGGAGCATATTGCCCACTTGCAGCTGCTGCAAAGTGTTAACCACCCCCTGTTGATTGTGCTGAACTTCACTCGCAGACACTATCTGGTGCTACTACCCGATAGTGGAGACACCGATCAGCTGCGTAAATTGCGGGTGCTGCTTCGGCACTCTTTGAATGATCTGGATTGAGCTGTGTTTAATCCCCGTAAAGTGGACCCCAGATTCCGGGCAGTAGTTTAAGCTGTATCTCGTTTGTATGGTTAACCCCAAACAACTTGGCTCCACTGAGGTGGTTTTCCCTCGCGACGAGATTCCTATTCTCGGGCAGCCTCCTAGCCCTGACATTGCGGGCAAAAAAAGCTTGATCGTTGCCCTTGGGTGATCTGCTTAATGGGTGTGTGGCAGTGGGTGCAAGGCTGGTTGCTACGTCCGTAGACTTGCAGTTGCTGTTGGAAATAGCCCGGTTTTCCATCACTTTGGGTGAAGTCATTTAGGGTGGTTCCACCCTGTTTTATTGCGCTGTTCAGTACTGTTTTTATGATGACGGCTAATTGATGGTAGTGGCTTTTACTGATGCTGGCAGCCTTTCGTCGTGGATCGATTCCACAGAGAAACAGTGACTCATTGGCATAAATGTTACCGACTCCCACCACGACTTTGTTGTCCATTAAAAACGGTTTGATGGCTATTTTTCGTTTCCGTGATCTTTGATATAAGTGGTTGCCATCGAATTCTTCTTCGAGAGGCTCTGGGCCAAGGCTTTTTATAAGGGGGTGTTGTGAGGCAGGCGCTTTGCTCCAGAGCACGGCACCAAAACGGCGTGGGTCATTTAGGCGCAGGCACTGATTATTATCCATTATCAGGTCAAAGTGATCATGTTTTTTCAGTGGGGTTTGTGGTGGCAATATGCGCAGGGTGCCTGACATGCCAAGGTGAAGTATCAGGGTGCCGTGGGAGAAGTTTAGTAGCAGATATTTGGCTCTTCGTTCAATGCTATGCAGCCTCTTTCCGGGCAATAGTTGTATTAACTCTATGGGGATTGGCCAGCGCAGTGTGGGGTGGCGAATAATCACCTCTTTTACACGTTCTCCTTTCATGTGGGGAGTGATTCCGCGACGAACCGTCTCTACTTCTGGTAATTCAGGCACGCTCTATTCGCTTTCTGTTTTTATGCTGGGGAGGCGAGTCAATTGAGCCAGGCTACCTTCACTCAGGTGATATTGAATGCCCATCTCCGGGCGGGCAAGGATCAGCTCTGGGTCGCTGCTGACCAGTTCAAACTGGATGGGCTTCTGGTTTTCAAGGGCGACTTCTATAGTGGCTTCACTGTCGGTTGCTTGATAGGGGGCGACCAATAGTGCGCGGGCGCGCTGCCAGTTGCCGAGCAGTTGCTGGGTCTGATCTGCTGAGTAGTTCTCTGGTTGCGGTGTGAGCTGCCATCTGCCTTGGTTGTGCTGTAGGGTTAAATTATCCAGTGTGAGCGCGGTAATCCGTGCGCCATCGGGTAGCAGACGGGGTGATATATAGTCAGATGGTGAGCCGCTGAGTTGGTGAGAGAGGGTGTCGTAGATCATGTGAACATGAGTGCCAAACTGGAGGTAACGTAATTGATTTAACGGGTTACGATCACCAAAGCAGGCTGGCTTTTGATTGTATGTGATGCAGAGTGATGGTTTTTCTAGGCCAATCTGTTGAGGGTTTACCTCATTGAGTGGATATCGAATAAGGCTTTGACTCTCTAGTAGAGCCAAGAGTTCGGTCACTAGGTTTTTTTTGGCGGGTAGCGGTGGGCTTTGTAGCCACCACTGTTGCTCTTTTTTATGCAGTACGATGCTGGGGTAGCCTTGTCGAGTTACGGTTAGGGTGTTGATCGATTCACGATCTAGCGAGCTTGCAACTGTGGTCGGTGCGCCGGGTGTGGGTGTCTCGGCTGGCCAGAAGGTGATGGTTAGCAGCAGCGCCAGTGTGAATAAAAGAGAAATATTGAGTAGGTTTTTGGCTTGCATTAGCGCTTCCTACGTCTTAGCCAGATCCAGATGCCAGCCACCAGTAATCCACCCGGAATGGTCAGTAAGAAACTAAAACCAATAATGGCTTGATCAAGGGTGCTGAGTTCCAGATGGTTATCATGGCTGCTTTTGGTTGGGATGGCGACAAAACGGTCGTCGTGGCTGAGCCAGTTGATGATGTTGATGCCAAGGTCAAGGTTGCCGCCATTGCCTAAATAGCTGTTGGAGATAAAGTCGGCATCATGAATAACCACCACACGCTGTTCACGCTCGGCTAGCTGTCGAGTCATGGTAAGGCCCAAGATGATGGGGCCTGGGTAATCTTTTCCGCTATTGAAATCGACAACCTCAACGATCTCATCCTGCTCGAGCCAACTGCGTGCCAGGGTGGTGAGCAGTGTGTCGGTTTTCCAGTGGCTCTCTTGTTCGATCAGCAGTCCCCCCGCTTGCGGGAAGAGAGTGAGCGCCTCCATCTGCGCGGTGATGGGGTGTTGTGAATATTCGCTGACAATGGCAAAGCGGGGGTCGCTAATGCCGAGCAGTTGTCCTGTTGGGTCGACCACTGTTCCTGGCTGTATCTCAATGTTTAGTTGCTCAGCTAGGGGTTGCAGGTTGGTTGGCTGCTCGGGTTCCAGTAGCCATAGCAGGTTACCGCCCTGTTCAATATAGCGTTGTATCATTGTTATTTCGCCGGGTAATAGCGGGGTTTGTGGGTCAGCAATGACTAGGGCTGAGGTGTTGGACGGGATTTCAGGGTGAGTGCTGAGGTTGATTCTTTGTAGCTGGAAACCCTTTTTCTGTAGCTGTGATCCCCATTCGCCGACGTGGAAGTTGGCTTCACCCAGGGGGTCTCGTTCGCCATGGCCGGATAGAAAGACGATCCAGCGCTCATCGGCACGTGCCAGGCGCTGAAGGGCGTTGGTGATGTTCTCTTCAGAGATGAGCTTGATATTTTCACGCTGTTTATCGTAGTGAATGACCAGCTCACCCATTACCGTAATGCCTTGTTCACGGACTTTTTGTGGCTCGGTATCGGGGTTGATGAAGCGTAGGGTGATATCGGCTTTATTGCGTTGGTAACGGGAGATTAGGTCGCTGATGGCTTCGCGCTCCAGATCGCCTTCTCGGACAAAGGCTTCTATCTCCACTGGTTTATCGAGGGTGGCTATTAACTGAATAGAGGCTTCAGAGAGGGTGTTGCGGTTGTTGCTTGTCCAATCTGATTCCAATGCGTAGCGATTGCTGAGCCAGCCCAACAGGATAATAATGGAGAGAAACAGTACTATAAATATCAGGTTCTGTAGGCGTAGCTGGTTTTTTGTGGGGTGTGAATTAGCCATATCGATTCAGCTTTAAGGTTGCAGACGGTCGGCATCCAGACGACGAATCGCCAATACCAGAAAAGAGAAAATGAAGAGTAAGAAATAGGCGATATCAGCACTGTTAACGACCCCCCTTAAAAGTGGTTGCAAGTGGTGCAGCATCGAGAGATAGGCCAACACCCCGTTGGGGTCACTGTTGCTTGCCCAGTTGATAATCCACAGCAGTAACAGCGCGCCAAAGGTGATAACCGCCGCAACCGTGGGGTGGCGGGTGAGGCTGGAGATGTAGAGGCCGATGGCGGAGAAGCTTGCCAGCATGAGGGCAAGGCCGAGCAGCCCTGCGGCCAACATGCCGATATCCAGTTCGCCACCCAGCAGCAGGGAGAGTGGCATCAGTGCGATTAACACCACCATGATCAACATAAAGCTGAGAATGCCCAGATATTTTCCAATTACAATCTCACTCATGGAGATCGGTGCAGAGAAGAGCAGTGGCAGTGTCTGGTTACGGCGCTCTTCACTGATGAGGCGCATGGTGAGCAGGGGGACGACCAGCAGCAATACAATGGCCGCATTGCCTAGGAGTGGGGCGACAATGATTTCGGTGGTTCCTGGTGCGTTTTCGAGCAGCGCGATTTGTGCCTGCCACTGGAGAAAGGTATCGAGCTGAGAGAGAAACATAAAGCCTAAAATCAGTTGAACAACGGCTAATATTGCCCACGCGAGGGGTGATAAAAATAGGCTGCGCAGTTCACGCCCAGCCAAGGTGAATATCATCATGGTTGGGTGGCCTCAGCATGATGGGGTTCGCGGCAGGTGAGATCGACAAAGACCTCTTCTAAGCTCATGCGTTCAGGGGTTAGCTCATAGACTCCCCACCCTTCGCTTACCGAGGTGTTGACCAAACTTTCTGTTGGATCTTGCTCGGCTAAAAAATGAATTCGTCGCGTATTTTCATCTACCGATTCAACCTCCTGAACCCCCGTTAGTGAGAGTAATTCAGTGGTTGATGGCGGGCGCTTGAAGCGTAGCAATAGAGCGGTGGTTTGCATCCGTTGGCTCAAGTTTTCTATGCTGTCATTGAAGACAAGCTCGCCCTGATTGATGATCTGTACACGGTCACAGGTGGCTTGCACCTCAGGTAGAATATGGGTGGAAAGAATGACACTGTGCGTTTGACCCAAGTCACGAATAAGTTGTCTGATTTCACGGATCTGGATGGGGTCGAGGCCAACGGTAGGTTCATCAAGCAGTACTAACGCGGGGCTGTGGATAATCGCTTGGGCAATGCCGACCCGCTGCTGGTAACCCTTGGATAGGTTAGCAATCAGCCGTCTTCCCATCTGCTCAAGGCCACAGCGTTGCTTGCAGTTATCCACGGCGGCACTGATGTGCGGCTTGGCAATGCGATTGAGTCGTGCCGCGTAGTTGAGGTATTCATCAACGGTAAGCTCTTTATAGAGCGGCGGATTTTCAGGTAAAAACCCTAGGGCTGCTTTGGCCTGCTTGGGTTCATTTAATATATCGTAGCCATCAATGGTTACACTGCCCGAAGTGGGCGCTAGATTGCCGGTGATCATCTTCATGGTGGTGGACTTGCCGGCACCGTTGGGGCCAAGGAAGCCGAGGACTTCGCCACGCTTGAGAGAGAAGCTAATTTCATCAACCGCTTTAATCGGCCCATAGTGACGAGAAAGCGCGTTGACTTGTAATAACGGTGCTGTGGGTTGATCCATTTTTTAAGTTTACTGATCAGGTTGAGATTGGTTTTCTATGATAGATTGGAACATCAAAAGTTCATAGTCTTAACTGAGTGAAGAGAGAGAAAATGTGGCTAGGCATTGACACTGGGGGCACGTTTACCGATTTCCTGTTATTCGATGGCGAACAGCTGCGGGTGCATAAGGTGCTTTCAACGCCCGCTGCACCCGAGGTGGCGATCATACAAGGTATCGAAGATCTCGGGCTGAGTGACCGAGAGAGTTTGGAGAGGCTCGTGATCGTACACGGCTCCACAGTAGCCACCAATGCGGTGCTGGAGGGGAAGGGTGTTCGGACTGTTTACATCACCAATTATGGCCTAGCTGACCTACTGACGATTGGCCGACAAAATCGTGCTGAGCTCTACAACTTTTCACCGCAACCCCGCTCTGCTCCGGTGCCGAGGGATCTCTGTCTGGAGGTTGGCGGGCGTTTGGCTGCGGATGGTCGTGTGGTCGAAGGGCTGACGGATGCAGAGCTGGAACGCTTGCGCCAACAGCTGCGGGTACTTAACCCTGAAGCGGTGGCGATTAACCTGCTCTTCTCATTTGTTGATGATCAATTTGAGCAGCGAATCGAGGCGATTATTCCTGATGGGATTTTTGTCTCCCGTTCATCCCGCATCCTGCCCGAATATCGTGAGTATGAGCGCGGCTTGGCCACCTGGTTAAATGCCTGGGTTGGGCCGTTGATGCAGCGCTACCTCACCCGTCTCAGGGGATCACTGGATGTGGCGACTCTCTCGGTGATGCAGAGTTCTGGTGGGACGATTGATATCGATCAGGCTGCGAGTAGAGCGGTGCATCTGCTGCTGTCAGGCCCCGCTGGGGGGCTGGCGGCGGCTAAGTTTATTGGTGAACAGACAGGTTGTGCGCGTATGCTGACCTTCGATATGGGCGGAACCTCAACCGATGTTGCATTGGTTGATGGTGATATTGCACTCACCAATGAGGGGCGAATTGGCCCCTATCCGGTCGCGGTACCCATGGTTGATATGCATACCATTGGTGCGGGGGGCGGCTCCATCGCCTCTATTGATGAGGGGGGTATGTTGCAAGTGGGGCCAGCATCGGCAGGGGCAGAGCCTGGCCCTGTCTGTTATGGCAATGGCGGGCGTGAGATAACGGTCAGTGATGCCAACCTGATTTTGGGTCGCTTATTACCCGATGCTTTTTTGGGGGGTGGTATGCGGTTAGATGTGGCTGCGGCTGAGCGTGAAATGGATCTTTTGGCAGCACGGATGGAGACGAGCCGAGTGGTAGCGGCGCAGGGTGTTATTGATGTTGCCAATGAGCATATGGCACGAGCGCTGCGGGTGATGTCGGTGCAGCGGGGCGTTGATCCTCGTTCGTTAACGCTGACATCATTTGGCGGAGCCGGTGGGTTGCATGTTTGCGCACTTGCAGACTCTTTAGGTATGGATCGAGCCATGGTGCCCCTTCACGCAGGAGTGCTCTCTGCACTGGGTATGCTGGTGGCTCCAAAACAGCGCTGGCTTTCCCGTACTTTGAATCAGCTGTTATCAGAAATAACGCCCTCTGTGGTTGAGCAGCTTTACAGTGAAATGGCAGAAGATGGTCGTGCAGAGTTAATAGTTGAAGGTGTTTTGGACGAGCAAATTATGGTGAGCTATAGTGTGGATGTACGCTACCATGGACAAAATGCCTACTTAAACATCCCATGGGGTTCCCGTGAGCAGCTGGCAGTGCAATTTCATCAACGGCACCAGCAGCGCCTTGGGCATGTGCTGGATCTTCCGATTGAAGTGGTTAATCTGCGGGTAAAAGTAGATTGTGAGGTTGATCGACCACAATTCCCGCAGCCGGATTTATCACCACTCCCTACGCCCGTGGTGAACAGTGCTGGGGTGGCGCTGTGGCAACGCGAACAGTTGTCTGTCGATCAGGTTATTCAGGGGCCAGCTTTAATCAGTGACCCGGTTTCAACTACGTATCTGGCCGCTGGCTGGTGTTGCCATAAAGATTGTTTGGGTCATCTGTGGCTCCAGGCGGGGCTTGAAAATTGATAGGCAATAAGGTGTTAACTAAATGAGCAATAAACCTAAAATCAAGAAAGATGAACTCTATCAACTATTGCGGATTGGCCATGTTGCCGAGTTTAACCAACGTATGGCGGCCGGCGAAAGCTGCGACCTCACTGGGTGTGATTTTCGTGGCTTAGACCTGCGCGAAATGAATGCACAGGGTCTCGACCTGAGTAATGGCTACTTTCGACAGACAGACTTACGTGGTGTCGATCTTCACGATACGCGCCTGGAGGGAGCTAGCATCCATGGCGCGATGATCTCGGGTGCTTATTTTCCTAAGGCGCTGAGCAGTGATGAAATCGCGCTTTCACTCGTCCACGGGACTCGAATGCGTTATGGCGACTAACGGCTATTGACAATGTAGGCTGATTCTGTAAGATACGCGGTTCTTGTTATGTGGTGCTTGGCGTAGTGCTCAGGTGGCGGCGTAACCCAAAGAATATTATGAGGGCATCAAAATGAAGGCTGATATTCATCCAGCATACGAAGAGATCACAGTAAGCTGCAGCTGTGGCAATAGTTTCAAGACACGTTCTACGATGTCGAAAGATTTGTCGCTAGAGGTTTGCTCTGCTTGTCATCCGTTCTACACGGGTAAGCAGCGACTGGTCGATACGGCGGGTCGTGTTGATAAGTTCCGTCAAAAATACGGAATGTAATCAGCCTTCATTTCGGCTGTTATACGAAAAGGCGCCCATGTGGCGCCTTTTTTCTTTTAGGCTACACAAATTACCAGTTTGAGATCCATTATGAAATATTCAATTGTGACGCTAACAGGCGTACTTATCGAACCTTATAGTGAAAGGAACAACCGCCATGACTAAAGAGCTGAAACAGGCTGCGCTTGATTATCACGCTTTACCGGCACCCGGAAAAATCGGTATTGCGATTACCAAACCCTGTGAAAGTCAGCTTGATCTCTCACTGGCGTATACCCCCGGTGTTGCAGAGCCTGTAAGAGCCATTGCTGCGGATAAAGAGAGCGCTTACAAATATACGATCAAAGGGAATTTGGTTGCGGTAGTGACCGATGGCACAGCAGTTTTAGGATTGGGCAATGTGGGCGCGCTGGCTGGAAAGCCGGTGATGGAGGGTAAGGCAGTTTTATTTAAGCGTTTTGCAAATATCGACGTGTTTGATATTGAGGTTGATAGTGAGACCCCTGAGCAGTTTATCGAGACGGTTGAGCGTATTGCGAGCACTTTTGGTGGCATCAATCTGGAAGATATTGCGGCACCGCACTGTTTTGAGATTGAAAAACGCCTGGTTGAAAAACTGGATATTCCGGTTTTTCATGATGATCAGCACGGCACGGCCATTATTATCGCCGCTGGTTTGATGAATGCGTTGGAGCTGCAAGGCAAGGCGATTGAGACGGCTAAAATTGTCTGTCTCGGTGCGGGTGCGGCCGGTATCGCTTCCATGAGGCTATTAATTTCACTGGGCGCGCAACGGGAAAACCTGCGCTTGATTGACCGACAGGGTGTGATTCGTAGCGCACGTAGTGGTTTAAATGAATATAAGCAGGCATTCGCCATCGAAACGGATGATGTGACGCTTGAGGATGCCATGAATAATGCAGATGTTTTTATTGGTGTCTCTGGGCCGAATCTGGTGAGTAAAGAGATGTTGGCCAGCATGGCAGATAACCCCACTGTTTTTGCACTCTCAAACCCAGATCCCGAAATCAGCCCTGAGCTCGCGCACTCGGTGCGTAGTGATTTGATTATGGCGACCGGTCGCAGTGACTACCCGAATCAGGTGAATAATGTCCTGGGGTTCCCGTTTATTTTTCGGGGTGCTTTGGATGTTCGAGCCAGAATGATCAATGAAGAGATGAAGGTAGCTGCGGTGAAGGCACTCTGTGCGTTAGCTCACGAGCCTGTGCCAGACGAGGTGTTGAAAGCTTATCAGGTCGAAGCTATGAGTTTTGGTGCGGATTACATTATTCCTAAACCAATGGACGCTCGTTTGATGGATTATGTGGCCAGTGCAGTTGCGCAGGCGGCGGTGGAGAGCGGTGTTGCAGCTCTCCCTTATCCTGACCACTATCCCCCCGCTTTGTGATGTACTAAAACAGTTCATCAGCTCCTTCGTTAAGAGGGGCCGAGTCGGCACTGTTATCACCTTCCGTGGTCGCGTTCATGGTGGCTGTGGGAGGAGAGGCGACCTCCTTGGGGGCGAATTCTGCGCGAAATGTTTCAAATATCGCTTTACTATCACTGCTGTGGGCGAGTTTGCCACTGACCGGATCAATCCGTACCGTCAACATGCCGGGCGGTTGTGGTAGATCCATGTTGGGAATGCCGCGCAGCGCCTCTTCCATATAGTCGATCCACATGGGCAGTGCGGTACGCCCACCTGTCTCTCCGTGGCCGAGTGCTCGAGGTTGATCAAAGCCGACCCAGGCGGTGGCGACTTGTGATGGGCTATAACCCGAAAACCAGGCATCGAATTGATCATTGGTAGTGCCTGTTTTTCCATGCAGGTCATCTCGCCCTAGGCGTAGTGCTTGTCGCCCGGTTCCTCGTTTGACAACATCTTTTAGAATAGAGCTGATTTGATAAATGGTTTGGGGTGATATTGCTTGAGATGAAAACGGCGTATCAACAGTTTTACGTTCATCGGGCAGGCAGTCGGTGCAGGCGAGTCGGGGTGATGCCTGATAGAGCAGTTCGTCACGGCCATTCATAACTTGCGAAATAAAATAGGGTTCCACCTTAAAACCCCCATTAGCAAATACCGCGTAACCGGTCGCTATTTCGAGGGGTGAGAAGGAGGCGCTGCCCAAGGCCAGTGATAGATCGCTAGGCAGATGGTCAGTATTGATGCCAAACCGCTTGCTGTAGTTGATGGCGTAGCGGATACCAATATCTTGAAGAACCCGTATCGATACGAGGTTTCGTGAGTGAATGAGCGCTTCTCGCATTCGGGTCGGGCCAAAGAATTTGCCGCTATAGTTTTCAGGTCGCCAGGTGGTTTCGAGGGCATCATCTTCAAATACTACGGGAGCATCATTAATTAGAGTGGCGGGTGTGTAGCCTTTATCTAATGCGGCTGTATAGAAGAAAGGTTTGAAGTTTGAGCCTGGCTGGCGCGCTCCTTGGAAGGCGCGATTAAACTTGCTGCGATAATAATCATAGCCACCAACCAGTGCTTGGATGGCACCGCTGTTAGGGTTTAGCGCAACAAAAGCACCCTCTATTTCGGGTGTTTGTGCTAACGACCACTCGCCATTATTTATCTGTTGAATTTCTACCACATCACCCGTGCTGAGTATATCGGTCGCCCTCTTCGGAATAGCGCCGCGATGCCCGCTCTGTTTATCAAGAGATCTTGCCCATTTTAAATTTTCCCAGGCAATATGGATCTCACCATCGAGCGGGTGTTGAAGTGTGGCACTGGTGTCGCTCACGTTGATAACGAGTGCGATGGTGAGTGGCTCATATGTTTTGTAACTTGAAAGTCTCTCTTTCAGCGCCTCTGGCTCAAGTTCGTCATCGATCCCTATATGATCAAGCGGGCCTCGATACCCTTTGCGGCGTTCATAGTTGAGCAGTGCATTCTGTAGTGCGTGATTAGCGGCAATTTGGCGGGTGCTGTTGAGGGTTGTGTAAACTTTCATTCCTTGGGTGTATATCTCCCTGCCGTACTGTTTATAGAGCTTAGAGCGCACCATTTCGGCAACGTAGGGTGCTGATACTTTGATCTGACTATGATGTAAGATAGCGTCATCAATAGTGTCGGTGGCTTGTTGGTGTTCCTCTTGGGTGATGAAGCCGAGCTGATGCATGCGGCGTAACACATAATTTCGCCGCAATGTGGCTCGCGCTAAATTGGATATGGGATTGTAAGCAGAGGGCGCTTTGGGTAGTCCTGCCAGCATTGCCATCTGTGGCAGAGTGAGTTCATCAATTGGTTTTCCATAGTAGATATGTGATGCCGCACCGAACCCATAAGCACGATGGCCAAGAAATATCTTATTGATATAGAGCTCCAAAATCTCCTCTTTGCTGAGGGATTTCTCGATTTTCAAGGAGAGTAAGATCTCATTGAGCTTTCTTATGTAGGTTTTTTCCCGTGTCAGAAAATAGTTGCGAATAACCTGCATGGTAATGGTGCTACCACCCTGACTTTTTTCCCCGGTGAGCGCCAAAGAGTAGAGGGCGCGCATAATACCTTGGTAATCAACGCCAGGATGTTTAAAGAAACGGTCGTCTTCTGCCGCCAATATGGCATTGATCATATTTTCCGGGGTATTTTCAAACTGGAGCGGTACGCGTTTTTTCTCACCATACTCCGCAATCAGCTTGCGGTCGTATGTGTAAATGCGCATGGGTACTTGAAGTTGCACCTCTTTAACGGAGTCGATGCTGGGAAGTTTTGGCATGACAACGAAGTAAATATAAGCGCTGACACCCAGAGCAATAACCAGTGTTAGCAAAAAAAATAGCTTGAGAAGCGGAATGATGAATTTTTTAACCATTATGTGTCGTGACTCGAGGGTGGGTGCTACTCAGGGAAGCTCTGATCAAGTTATGAATGTTTTATGCTGGCTGAAATTGCCCTCATTTATCCCGAAAATTGCACCAATAGAACAACTATTACTGCGCATTTCGGAACAAATGAGAGCGATTTCCTCTCAGCCTAAATTCATCCAGACTTAATCAGAGATTCCTCAGGAAAACGCCATTGTAGTGCATTGCAATGTTAATGTTTTGCATTTGCTTGTTTTGCAAATTACTTGATTAGGTTATATTTTTAAATAAATAAATGCTAGTCTGGTCGATATATAGGTTGGTGCAAGAGTAGCACCACTTGTTAATTATAAGGATACTGTCGTGCAATCGTCTCTCTCAGAGCTGTTTAAGAAGCGGAAAGCTCCTATTCTTGGAATTGATATCAGCTCTTCAGCGGTTAAATTATTGGAGTTGAGCCAGCAAGCTACGGGTTTTCGTGTTGAAAACTATGCCGTTGAGGCATTGGCACCTGGTTCAGTGGTTGAAAAAAATATCAGCGATGTTGAAGCGGTAGGTGAAGCGATACGCCGGGCAGTGAAACGCTCAGGTGCGCGTGCAAAATATGCTGCTGTTGGTGTTTCGGGTTCTGCGGTTATAACGAAGGTCATTGCCATGCCGTCATCACTGAGTGATGAAGATATGGAGGTGCAGATTCAGTTAGAAGCAGACCAATACATACCTTACCCTCTTGATGAAGTTAATATGGACTTTGAAGTGCTGGGTCCATCCGAAAAAAACCCGAATATGGTCGATGTTTTGCTGGCAGCATCGCGAAGTGAAAATATTGATATGCGAGTTGCGGCGCTGGAGTTGGCAGGGCTGACTGCAAAAGTTGTCGATGTGGAGGCTTATGCCATGGAAAATGCATTTGCACTGCTGGGGCCGCAACTGCCTGATAATTTCAATGATATGACGATTGCCGTGGCCGATATTGGCGCAACCATGACAACCCTTAATGTGATGCATAATAATCAGATTATCTATACTCGGGAGCAGGTGTTTGGTGGTAAGCAGTTGACGGAAGAGATACAGCGACGCTATGGCTTGACCTATGAAGAGGCTGGCATGGCAAAGCGTCAGGGTGGGCTTCCAGATAACTACATTCCCGAAGTGCTGCAGCCCTTCAAAGAGGCGATGGTTCAACAGGTGAGTCGATCACTCCAGTTTTTCTTCTCTTCAAGTCATTACAATAGCGTAGATTATGTCGTTTTGGCGGGTGGTTGCGCTTCTGTTGCGGGTGTTGATGAGTTGCTTGAAGGGCATTTGGGTACGCCTGCGGCGATTGCGAATCCATTTGCAAATATGTCACTGGCATCGCGGGTTAAAGCGCAGGCATTGAGTAATGATGCACCGTCTTTAATGATTGCCTGTGGCCTTGCAATGAGGAGTTTTGACTGATGGCAAGTATAAATCTTCTGCCGTGGCGAGAGAGTCAACGAAAAGAGAAACAGAAAGATTTTATCCAGTTGGCAGTCTTGGCCGCCATTCTAATGGCCGTCATTGTAGGTGCCGTACTGGTTCAGGTTAAAAGCTCAGTGGGCGCTCAGGAGTCGAGAAACAGCTATCTTGAGCGTGAAATAACTGTTTTCCAGGATATGATTGCGCAAATTAGAGTGCTGGAGGATGAGAAAGAGGGGCTGGTTCAGCGTATGGATGTGATTCAAAAGCTGCAGCGAAGCCGCCCCGGAATCGTCCATATGTTTGATGAGCTGGTTTTTGCCATTCCCGAGGGTGTCTATTTTACATCGGTGACCCGCAGCGGTAATGTTGTCACGATTGATGGACGAGCTCAGTCCAATGCTCGTGTGTCGAACTTTATGAGAAACCTTGACGCTTCAATTTGGTTTGATGACCCACGCTTGATTGTGATTGATTCGTCAGGCAAAAAAGAACCCGGTCGAGGGCACCGTTTTTCACTGACAGTAAATCAGGTGGATGTTGTTGGGCATGAAGAGGAGGAGGAGAAATGAGTCTTTCAACTGACATGCAAAACCTCAACCTAGATTTTAATAATGTCGGCTCTTGGCCTGTCTGGGTTCGAAGTGTCGCGATTGGCATTATTTGTGTCGTTGTTTTTGTTATAGGGTATATGGTTATCATCAAACCAGAACTTGATCGCCTAGCAGCAGCTGAAGCTAAAGAGATTAGCTTGAAGAGTGAGTTTGAAATAAATCAGTCTAAAGCGGCCAACTTGGATGAATATCAGGAGCAGATGAAGGAGATTGAAAGATCTTTTGGGGCGCTTTTGCGTCAATTGCCCAGTAAAACTGAAGTAGCTGATCTACTCTCTGAGGTTTCGTCGGTGGGTGCTGCGAATGGATTGGATTTTAAACTGTTTCAACCTGAAAAAGAGAAGCCCTTGGAGTTCTATGCTGAATTACCAATTCAGCTTGAGGTGGCGGGTGAGTATCATCAGTTTGGCCGGTTTGTAAGTGATGTGGCTCAATTACCGCGTATTGTGACGTTGCACGATTTTAAAATCAGTAGCGGAAATGAAGGCGTTTTTTTGATGACCGCGCAAGCAAAAACATACCGCTACCTAGACGATGAAGAGATTGAACAAGTCGCCAAAGAGAAGAAAAAAGCGGGTAAACGTACCGCAAGGAGACGATAGGGGCTATTTATGTTGTATCGTAATGTGGAATTTAAGTTTAATAGTATTTTGAAGCTGGCTTCACTCGTCGTTGCCGTGCTGGGAATGACAGCATGTAGTGGCGGCTCAACGGAAGATTTGAGAGCCTATGTGGAGTCAGTAAAGGCGCGCCCTGCCGGGAGTGTAGAGCCGTTGCGTGACCCTGTTGAATATGAAACCTATGAGTATCAGTCAGACTCTCGGCGTGATCCATTCAAGCCGTCATTTACCCAAAATAAAATGGCACCTACCACAAAAGGGAGCGGTATTGGTGGTCCTAATTTGGATCGTGAACGCAATCAGTTGGAGTCATTTCCGATTGATACACTGCGCTATATCGGTAACTTACAACGGGGGGCGGTATCCTGGGGGTTGATCAAGACACCCGATGGGGAGATTGTTCGGGTTAGATTAGGTGATTATATGGGGCAGGATTATGGTCGTGTCACATTAGTGGATTCTGAGAAAATTGAGTTGTTGGAGCTTATTCCTGATGGAATGGGTGGCTGGGAACAGCGGGCTGTCTCTTTGGTTCTTAACGGATGATTGAGGGTCGTAATAATGGGGAAATCATGCGTAATTGTTCATGCAAACTGGGGTGCTATAGTATGAGACAAATAATTTTATTCATACTGCTAATTTCTTTCTCTGGGCTTTCTGCATCACTGCATGCGGCAGAGGCAAAGAGTTCGTTGGTCTACATAGGGTATAAAGCAGAGAAGGGGGCTCCGGTGGAGCTTCAGTTGAGCTTTCAGGGGGATATTCCCGAGCCCAGTTATTTCACCACAACATCCCCAGCACGCATCACTTTCGATTTTGAAGGCGTTGATAACCAACTGCCTTGGACGCTGCCATTAAAAATTAAGGGTGGTGTGAATGCCCATAGCGTGACCGCAGTAGAGGCCAGTGGCCGAACTCGGGTTGTCATCAATCTGGATGAGCTGGTTGGATATGAGAGCCGGATTGAGAATGGAAGCTTGTTTATAAAGCTTAACTCAGAGGAGGCCGTAGCCTCCTCCTCACCCTTACAGGATGAAGCAGAGAGTGTAATCGATACGGTCGTTGATGTGGCTGCGAGTAATAGTGCGATTGCAAAGCGTTCGCTGCTTCAAATCAAGCAACAAACCATTGCTGACCGAAAATTGCAGCTTCGATTGATTTTTGATGGTGATACACCAAAGGTGAGTGAGTTTTCTATTGATAACCCACCCAGATTGGTTTTTGACCTAGAAGGTGTGAGTAGTGAGCTAGCGAACAACAATATTGAGCTGGGTGTGGGTGTCATCAAAAGTATCGAAACGGTTGAGGTGGGTGATCGGACGCGGGTTGTTATCAATATGGTTGACTCGGTAAATTATGAGGTTAAGCCAGTGGGTAGCGAGCTGTTTATCACATTTGATAACCCTAATTCGAGTAATAAATATACCTCTTCAACGGGTGGCTATGAAATAAATGCCATTGATTTCCGTCGTGGCGAAGAGGGTCAAGGCCGCGTAATCGTGAAGTTGTCCGATCAAAATATTGTCACTGATACCCGGTTAGTGGGTAAAAAAGTTATTGTTGATTTTATGGGTACAGCTATTCCAGCGAAGTTGGCCCAACGCTATGATGTTTTAGATTTTGCTACCCCGGTGGAATCTATTGATGCTAACGTCGGTGACGGTTATGCGCGTCTGATTATCACCATGAATGAAGAGTTTGATCACATGGCATTTCAGGCGGAAAACGAGTTTGTTCTCGAGGTGAAGTCACCCGAAAGCAGTCAACAGATTAGCGGTGTGGATGGTGAATATATTGGCGATAAACTTTCACTGAATTTTCAGGATATTGAAGTGCGCGCAGTATTGCAGCTGATTGCTGACTTTACAGGCTTGAACATGGTTGCAAGTGACACCGTGAGCGGAAATTTGACACTTCGCCTTAAGAACGTGCCGTGGGATCAAGCGCTGGGAATTATATTGCGTATAAAAGGGTTGGCGATGCGACAGGAGGGTAATGTCATTTTGATTGCCCCCGGTGAAGAGGTGGCCGCACGCGAGAAAATGGAGCTGGAGTCACAGCAGCAACTGAAAGATCTTGAGATGGTGAGAACTGAGTTGCTACAGGTTAACTACGCCAAAGCAACTGAGTTTGCTGAGCTGCTATCTGGAGGTGAAGGCTTGCTTTCATCCCGTGGTAAAATAAGTGTTGATGAGCGTACCAATACGCTATTGATAAGCGATATCGCAGAAAAGCGTCAAAATATTCGTGAATTAATCAAAACCTTGGATGTTCCTATTCGCCAGGTAATGATCGATTCTCGTATTGTGATTGCAACCAGCAACTTCTCGCGAGACTTGGGTGCTCGTTTCGGTGTTACCAATGTTGATCAGGCAGGGGATAACCTGTTTATGACCTCGGGTACATCGCGTGGTGTTGCATCAACCATGGTGGGTTCTGCTCTGGATACCTCTACCAGTGGTATCGAAGTTCCTACTGGCCCATCCACATATACTGATCGTTTGAATGTGAATATGCCGGTTACCGCCGTAAATGCCGGGCGATTTGCCTTATCTATTTTGAGCGGTGGCTCTTTGCTCGATCTCGAGATTTCAGCGCTACAGGCAGAGGGTCGCGGTGAGGTCATTTCAAGCCCGCGTGTTGTGACCTCTAATGGTAAAGAGGCATTGATAGAGCAGGGTACTGAAATTCCTTACCGCGAAGCCTCATCCAGCGGCGCGGCGACTGTCTCATTTAAAAAGGCGGTTCTTAGTTTGACAGTTACCCCTCAAATCACCCCCGATGACCGTGTGTTAATGGATTTACGGGTTAGCAAAGACTCGGTGGGTGAGGTATTTAATGATGTGCCAAGTGTTGATACAAAAGAGGTGAGCAGCCAAGTTTTGGTCAATAACGGCGATACGGTTGTTTTGGGTGGGGTGTATGAACAGACCAAAATGGAAGGTGTCAGCAAGGTTCCACTGCTGGGTGATATCCCCATTATAGGTGCGCTGTTCCGCAACACCTCTAAGCAAGATGATAAAGTTGAGCTGCTGATCTTTGTAACACCAAAGATTTTGAAAGAGGGTGGACGCCTTCAGTAGCCGTTGAGTTAGCTCGTTTGTGTTTTGTTTAGCTATCCTTGGATAGGGGTTGGGTTTTGTCGAAACTGCTTCATGGTCGCTTGAATGTTGTGTTGGTAGGCCCAATGGGGGCGGGTAAATCAACGATTGGCCGTCAGCTGGCTAAAAGCCTGAAAATGCGTTTCGTTGATAGTGACCATGAAATTGAGCATCGGACCGGGGTGGATATCCCACTGATTTTCGAGCTTGAAGGCGAAGAGGGTTTTCGCAAACGAGAATCGTTAATGATTGAGGAACTCACTTCAAAAGCTGACCTGGTTCTGGCGACGGGCGGAGGCGCCGTTCTAGATCCGCGTAGTAGAGAGTTGATGCGCCTTAATGGTGTTGTGGTCTATTTGAGCGCTAGTATTGATCATCTGCTTAAACGCACTGGGAAAGATAGCAAGCGACCACTGTTAAAAACGGAAGATCCTAGGGGGCGTATGCGAGAACTTCTGACGCTTAGGGAGCCGCTGTATCGAGAAGTGGCCGACTTTACAGTCGATACGGGTGGTCGAAGTGTAAAAACGGTGATAAACGAGATCGTCGAGCAGATTGTTGATTAGTGGGGCTAACCTAGCAAATTAAATTTTATCTGTAGATAGGCGTTAATACGGGTACCTTCATACTTGTTCAATTATTATGACCCTCCTATGCCAGTGGTGGTGTTGATCACACCACTTCTGTCCTTCCTCTTTGCCTCTACTGGGTACAGGAGATAACCGTTACGATAGCCGAGCTGAACTCTTATGATGAAAACACTAACAGTTGATTTGGGTGATCGAAGTTATCCAATCTATATTGGTCAGAACCTTCTCTCCAATGCTACGTTATTGCAGTCGCATATTGTCGGTAGTGAAGTCCTAGTTGTTAGTAATGAGACGGTCGCACCACTCTATTTAGAGCGGGTATTACAGTCACTGGATGGAAAAAACATCAAAAAAGTTATATTGCCTGATGGTGAGTGCTATAAAAACCTTGAGGTGTTGAACCGGATTTTTGATGCACTACTTGAATCTCGCTTTGGCCGTAAAGTGACTCTGGTTGCCCTGGGTGGTGGTGTTGTGGGTGATATGACAGGGTTTGCTGCGGCGTGTTATCAACGGGGTGTGGCATTTATTCAAATTCCAACCACACTGCTTTCCCAGGTTGACTCTTCGGTTGGTGGGAAAACCGGTGTTAATCACCCGATGGGTAAAAATATGATTGGGGCTTTTCACCAGCCTCAATGTGTAATCGCCGATACGGATACCCTGAATACCCTCGATGAGCGCCAGCTTAGTTCCGGGCTTGCTGAAGTGATTAAATACGGTTTGATTAATGATAAGCCGCTCTTTTCGTGGCTTGAGAAAAATATCGAAAAATTGTTAGCTTGTGACCATCAAGCGCTGGCCTACGCCATTGAGCGCTCTTGCCAAGATAAGGCTAAAATAGTCGCCGCAGATGAACGCGAGGGTGGTGTGAGAGCGCTGCTTAATTTGGGTCATACATTTGGCCACGCGATAGAGACAGGCATGGGGTATGGTGCCTGGCTGCACGGTGAAGCCGTGGCGGTGGGGATGTTGATGGCAGCGGATCTCTCGATGCGAATGGGCTGGGTAACTGCTGACGATGTACACCAGATCGACAATTTATTGGATCGTGCCGGTCTGCCAACCCGAGCGCCGCTTGAGATGACTAAGCAGCACTTTCTCAGTTTAATGTCAGTGGATAAAAAAGTGGAAGATGGCCATTTGCGACTGGTTTTGATGCGAGGCTTGGGTGACTCAACTATAAGCTCTGATTTCTCATATGAGTTGCTTGAAGAGACGCTTGATGCACACCACGCTATCTCAGCGTGAGTGTGATTGCTGTTTTTTATTCTGTGCAGCTCAGTATAAAGCACTCATAACTTGATCAGAGTCTCCTTAAGGAATCTCTGATTAAGTCTGGATGAATTTAGGCTGAGAGGAAATTGCTCTCATTTGTTCTGAAATGCGCAGTAATAGTTGTTCTATTGGTGCAATTTTCGGGATAAATGAGGGCGATTTCAGCCAGCATAAAATATTCATGACTTGATCAGAGCTTCCTTAATGACTCCTACTTAATGGCGTAATGTTATGCGTATCTATATGCAAAGTCAGCCTGGAAGCCAAAAAACTGCCCGTTATTACCAATTGGTTCTGCAAGAGGATCTGATTGAAGGGTGGAGCTTGCTGGTTGAAAATGGTGCGCAAGGTAGTGCCGGGCGTATGCGTCGCGAGCATTTTTCAAATTGGGATGATGCGCTTGAGCGCTTGATGCAAATGAGAGATTTACAGATTAAACGAGGCTATAGCGTCATGTATGTGCAAGGGCAGGCCCCGCTCAAGAGCCAATAGTGGATGAATAACGAGAAAAAAACACCGAAACAAAGCCGTGCAATTGATGCAATGGCTTTATCAATAAAGGGTGCTGGCTGTGTCGATGTTACAGAATATCAAGCAATAGCAGTCGCATGGGCATTCTCCTCATCAGTGATCTGCTTGCGTGGCGATAAGGCGAGTGTTGCATCTGCCCTCAAGTGTATTAAACCCAGCCTGGCTCAGTCACATAAGTTCGCACAAGTTGACCCGCTCGCTCACCTTGATGAAGCTTCACTTACGGCGTTATTGGCTACCGAATGGGCTTTGGCTAGGGGAAGTCTCGATGATGGTATAGCGGCCGTTGTTGAGTGCATAGAAAAAAGAGAAGGCAGCTCTGTTCGTTATCTATTATTGGTTGAAAGTGCAGAGGCTTTGTCTGATGAGGTGTGGCAGCTGCTGTCTACACTCTGCAAGCTGGGCAATGGTCGAATTGGTTTGTTGCTCAGTGACGAAGCGCCACGCTTAAATGAACAGTGTGATAGGTTTTTCACCTCAGCCGCCCTCCCCGTTCTCTGTCATACCCTCAACCGTGGATCTGATGGTCAACCTGCCGTAAATCCAGATAAAAATAAACCGCTTGATCCCAGCCATCCTCCGCAGAAAAAAACAGTACCACTGCTTCGAAATGCCTATTTGATAATCGTTGTAATATTATTGTTGGCTCTGCTTTTTTTTCAGCAAGCAATAAACAACTGGATAGCCAGCCCTGAGCCCACTACGGCAGAAGTGGAGTTTGAATCTGATCCGCCACTGATAATAAAGCCAAGTGAGGAGAGTGGTGTGGTGCGTCATGATGTTGAAAGTGAGCGGCTGCCAAAAGAGCTTGTAGAGGTGAGTCAAGCGCTCTCTAGCGGGGTGGTTTCGAATATAGATACCGCGAGCAGTGTAGAAAAAAAGCCCAACCCTGAGCCGCACGCTGAAGAGAGTCTAAACAAGTTAGTGCCTGTGGCAGTAGAACCCGCAGTGGTCGCTGAAACACCAACCCCGGCGGGCCTGGCTGTGGCTAATGAGAGCCCTAAGCTAAACACAGAAAGCTGGATACTGTCGCAACCCTCACAGGCGTATACCCTTCATGTGATGAGTGTGCGCAATGAACAAAGCCTGCGTGATTTTATTGTAGAGAAAGACCTTGCAGATAAAGCCGCCTATTATCAAGCGATGCGAAAAAGTGGCCGCTGGTTTGTTTTACTGGTTGGGCATTATGCGGATATTGAAACAGCAGAAAAAATTGTCCCCACTATCGAAAAAAAGCTTAATGTTAAAGGCATTATTATTCGAAAATTTGAATACTCTCAGGCAGATATTAAATCGAGTAAAAAATAACGCGACTCAGCCTGCTGTAAAAGAGAATTAACTCAGCACTTCTTTCCGCTCAAAATAATCTGCAAGCCGATACCGAGCGAGTGTGCGCGGAGAGTAAAACTCGCAACAGGCGGTAAGGGGTGTGTTATAGTTCCCGGTTTTATTCAGCTTTAATTTTGTGGTGTTTCATGGCGCGTAAACTGTTTATAAAGACCTTTGGTTGTCAGATGAATGAGTACGATTCGAGCAAGATCGCGGATCTACTGGATAAATCCCATGGTGTGGTCTTGGTGGAGACACCGGAAGAGGCGGATATTTTGCTGTTGAATACCTGCTCGGTGCGCGAAAAGGCGCAAGAGAAGGTGTTTTCTCTACTGGGTCGATGGCGTAAACAGAAGGATAAGCACCCGGGCACTATTATCTGTGTGGGCGGGTGTGTGGCGAGCCAGGAGGGAGAGGCCATCCGCAAACGAGCCCCTTGTGTGGATGTTATTTTTGGTCCGCAAACGCTGCACCGCCTACCTGCGATGCTTACCGAGGTGATTGAGCGGCGAGCCAAAGTGGTGGATGTCTCTTTTCCTGAAATTGAGAAGTTTGACCATTTGCCAGCGCCTCGGGCGGATGGCCCTACTGCGTTTGTCTCAATCATGGAGGGTTGCTCCAAGTACTGTACTTTTTGTGTGGTTCCGTTTACCCGGGGCGAAGAGGTGAGCCGACCATTTGATGATGTCATCTCAGAAGTTGCTCAGTTAGCAGAGCAGGGGGTGCGCGAAGTGAACTTGCTGGGTCAGAATGTTAATGCTTATCGCGGTCCCATGCATGACGGTGATGTGGCTGATTTAGCACTGTTGATTCGCTATGTGGCGGCTATCGATGGCATTGATCGTATTCGTTATACCACCTCACACCCCATGGAGATGAGCGATAGTCTGATTGAAGTGTATAAAGAGGTGCCTGCTTTGGTGAGTCACCTGCACCTGCCGGTGCAGTCGGGGTCAGACCGTATTTTAGCGCTGATGAAGCGCAACCACACGGTGTTGGAGTATAAGTCGATCATTCGAAAAATTCGTGCAATCCGCCCTGAATTAAGTATGTCATCCGATTTTATTATTGGTTTCCCCGGTGAGACAGATGCTGATTTTGAAGCGACCATGAACCTGATTGCAGAGATTAACTACGACCTCTCATATAGCTTCATATACAGCCCTCGCCCGGGTACTCCCGCATCAAGCTTGCCTGATGATGTTCCGCTTGAAGTTAAAAAACAGCGCCTGAAAATTCTGCAAGATCGTATTAACCAGCAGACCGCTGAATTCAGTCGAGCCATGGTAGGTACAGTTCAGCGTATTCTGGTGGAGGGCCCTTCACGAAAAAATCCAGCAGAGATGGCGGGGCGCACCGAAAATAATCGTGTGGTGAATTTTTGTGGGGCAAAGGAGCGGGTAGGGCAGTTTGTAAATGTTAATATCACCGCAGCCTTTCCAAATTCACTGCGTGGAGAGTTGGTCGCAGAGGACTCAACAGTTGCTGCGCTATAGCTTGCCACACACTGAGGGATACACCATTGAGTGAATATTATGAGTTAACGCTGGTACCAGAGGATAACCAGCGTCTTGCTGCGCTATGTGGCCAAGTGGGTGATAATCTACGCCTGATCGAACGTCGTATGGGTGTCACTATCAGTAATCACGGTTGGAGTTTTCGTATTGCCGGTGAGGGCGAGGCACTTGAAAGCAGCGCACGGCTGCTGGAGCGCCTCTATGCGGAAACAGAACACGGCGATGAGATAACACCGGCGCGAGTCCACCTGCTATTGCAGGAGATCAAAGCTGATGATATTCCGAGCAGTATTGAAGGTGCGCCGGATCCTGTTGTACAGGCGAAGCGTAAACAGGTAAAAGGGCGTGGGCCGAACCAACGTCGTTATCTGCAAAATGTTCTGACACATGATGTGAGCTTTGGTATTGGTCCTGCGGGTACCGGCAAAACCTATCTGGCCGTCGCCTGTGCTGTAGCTGCACTGGAGCGCGATGAAGTCGCACGTATCGTATTAACACGTCCCGCAGTCGAGGCGGGTGAGCGCCTGGGTTTTTTGCCCGGTGACCTAGAGCAGAAAATAGACCCGTATCTGCGCCCGCTGTACGATGCGCTTTATGAGATGCTGGGTAATGAAACGGTGGCTAAGTTAATGGAGCGTAATGTAATTGAAGTCGCACCACTGGCCTACATGCGTGGCCGCACCCTGAATGACTGTTTTATTATTCTGGATGAGGCGCAAAATACCACGGTTGAGCAGATGAAAATGTTTCTGACGCGCATTGGCTTCGCCTCCAAAGCGGTGATTACCGGTGATGTGACACAGGTTGATCTACCGAATAAGGTCAAGTCTGGCCTACGTCACGCAACTGAAGTTTTGGGCGAAGTGGATGGTATCAGCTTTACCTTTTTCAAATCCAAAGATGTGGTTCGTCACCCACTGGTACAACGCATTGTTGAGGCTTATGAGGCGAAGCACGAACCTGATCATGACTAAAACAGTGCTGGATATTGAGTGCCAGCGAGCACTCGATGAAAACAACCCATTGAATACCACGCTGCCCAGTGATGCCCAGCTTAAGCGCTGGGTATTAATGGCGCTAGGTGATAAATCGGGTGTGACAGAGCTGGTGATACGTATTGTTGAGGTGGCAGAGAGTGCGGCGCTGAATGATACCTATCGCAATAAAAAAACAGCCACCAATGTGCTCTCATTCCCCTTTGAAGCACCTGAAGGCATCACGCCACTGCCACTGCTGGGTGATCTGGTAATCTGCGCTACAGTAGTCGCCCGTGAGGCTAAAGAGCAGCATAAAGCGTTACATGCCCACTGGGCGCATATGGTTATTCACGGTGTATTGCACCTGCTGGGTTACGACCATATTGAAGATGTTGATGCGGCAGTGATGGAAAAACTTGAAATTGAGCTATTAGCCAGTCTAGGCTATAGCGATCCTTACATAGAAAATGGAACACAATGAACGACGGCCCCCTTACGAACGACCCTGCCAATGATGGGCAGCGGTCCTGGATAGAGCGACTGGGTGATGCGCTACTGCGAGAACCCCAAGATAGACACCAACTGATTAATATCCTCCGTGATGCACAAAATCGCGACCTGCTGGATGCCGATGCCCTCGAGATGATTGAAGGGGTATTAGCCGTTTCGCAGATGCGGGTTCGTGATGTCATGCTCCCTCGCAACCAGATGATCACTGTGGATCGTGACGCTTCGCCTGAAGAGTTTCTACCGGTGATGATCGAATCTGCACACTCCCGTTTTCCAGTGATCGGTGATAATAAAGATGAAGTTGCGGGTATTTTACTGGCAAAAGATATGTTGAAATATTTCGTCTGCAAAGAGGAGAGTTTTGATATTCGTGAGCTGCTGCGTCCTGTTGTATTTATCCCGGAAAGCAAGCGGTTGAACGTGTTACTGCGCGAATTTCGCGCCAGTCGCAACCATATGGCCGTCGTGGTCGATGAATACGGTGGTGTTTCGGGTTTGATTACCATCGAGGATGTGCTCGAGCAGATTGTCGGTGAAATCGAAGATGAACACGATGTGGATGAAGATCTGCTAATTGTAAAAAACAATGATGCAAGTTACACCATCAAGGCGATTACTGAAATAGAGGAGTTTAACCACTATTTCGGGGCTGATTTGAACGGTGACGAGTTTGACACCATTGGTGGTTATGTGGTGAATCAGCACGGCAATATGCCAAAGCGCGACGATGTCATTGTTGTGGGTAACTTCAGTTTTACCGTTGTCCGCTCTGACAAACGGCGCATACATCTGCTGCGTATGACTCTATTGAATGGCGAAACGTCACCCACATCAAAATCGGTAAAAGATAACACCACAGAGCATGCTGGTGGTATTAGCTAATCTCCTGAACCGTGGGCCAATGATCTGGATTGCTCCCCTAATTGCGGGTGCCATGACACCGTTAGCCTTCGCCCCTTTTGGATTCTCACTACTTATCTTTCCGGCTTTGATGGTGCTGTTTCACCACTGGCTGACACTACCCCCCAAACAAGCGTTACGCAGCGGCTATCTGTTTGGTCTTGGCCTATTTGGTGTGGGTTGCTCATGGGTTTTTGTCAGCATGTACAACTATGGTGGCTTGGGAATGGCGGGCAGTCTTTTAGCCACCGCCATCTTTGTAGCTATTCTGGCGCTCTATCCGGCAGGCGCTAGCTGGTTGGCGGTTAAGTTGCGTGATTATTGTCACAGGCCGTGGCAGCAACTACTGCTGCTCGCATCGCTATGGGCAGGGTGTGAGATGTTTCGCGGCTGGTTTCTGACCGGTTTTTCCTGGCTTAACAGCGGCACCAGCCAGCTTGAAATGCCTCTGTCCGGATTCGCCCCACTGCTGGGTGTCTATGGTGTAAGTTGGTTGGTTGCGCTTAGCGCGGGTTTGCTGTTGTTTTGGGTTTACCAGCGACAACAAGGCTGGCGCTTTGGGGTCGTTTTTATACTGCTGTGGCTGAGTGCGGGTCTATTGCAGAGTATTGAATGGACTGAAGCGCAGGGGGAGCCGATTCAGGTGAGTGCCATGCAAGGTAATGTGGGCCTGGATGTTAAGTGGCTACCTGAGCAGCGCAGTGAAAATTTCAATATCTATGCCGGCTTGACCGAGGCGCACTGGCAAAGTGACCTGGTGCTGTGGCCAGAGACCGCGATGACCGCATTTCTTCATCAGGTGGATGGGCAGATTGATCCCTTTATTGCCACAGCGCAGGATACCGAAACCACACTGATTACCGGTATTCCGGTCTACGATCAAGCGAGTGACAAATATTACAATGCGCTGGTGGCTTTTAATGAGGGGCAGAGTGCGCTTTACTACAAACGTCATCTAGTGCCTTTTGGTGAATATATCCCCTTTGAGTCGGTATTGGGGCGGTTGCTTGAGTTTATGAGTATTCCAATGTCGAGCTTCACTGCAGGAAGCGATCACCAAGATACCTTGCGAGGTGCGGGTTTAGATATTGGGGCTTCGATCTGCTATGAAATCGCTTTTGCAGAAGAGATGATTCAATCACTGCCCAAGGCTAATCTACTGGTTAATGTTAGTAACGACACCTGGTTTGATGGCTCGCTGGCACCCTACCAACACCTGCAAATGGCACGGATGCGTGCACTAGAGAGCGAGCGTTGGATCGTGCGGGCCACAAATACCGGGATTTCAGCGATTATTGATGATAATGGCGACATCCGCGAAGTTAGCCCACAAAACGAAGTTTATGTGGTGAGCGGTGAAATACAGCCCCGCAGTGGTGCAACACCCTATGTGATGTGGGGTAACTGGCCAATATGGGTGTTGATTGTCAGCACATTATTGTGGTTTGGTGGACGCTATTATCGAGGACCTAGGGTCGTATAGAGCGCCGTTACATTTCGATACAAAGAGCGCACATAACCGCAACAGTCAAAATAAATTTAATCGCTATAATTCAAAGCAGTTCGTCGTAAGGTCGAATTGCGTGGGAGTTTGGTGTAGCCTTCTTGTTTGCTATTAACTTGACCGATTGGTAACTGGAAAACGGAAGCTGAATGAGTAAACAAAATTCAACCACACCGCTGATCGAGATTCGAGGCCTGACCTTCTCTCGTGGAGAGCGGGTGATTTTTGACGATATTGATATGGATATTGCCCGAGGTGAAGTGACCACTATCATGGGGCCGAGCGGCACCGGAAAAACCACACTTCTGCGCTTGATTGGTGGTCAGTTGCGTCCAGATTCAGGCTCTATCCGCGTTGATGGCGAAGAGGTAACGACATTGTCACGCCGTGCGCTCTACCAGTTGCGCAAACGCATGGGTATGTTGTTTCAAAGTGGTGCGCTGCTGACGGATATGACCGTATACGAAAATGTTGCCTTTCCGTTGCGTGAACACACCAAGCTCTCCCCCTCCATGATCCGCAACTTGGTTTTGATGAAGCTGGAAGCGGTAGGGCTTCGTGGCGCAAGAGAGCTGATGCCCAGTGAGCTGTCGGGGGGGATGGCAAGGCGTGTTGCTATGGCCAGAGCGATTGCCCTCGACCCGATGATGATTATGTATGATGAGCCTTTTACCGGGCAGGATCCTATTTCAATGGGCGTGCTGGTGTCGTTGATTCGCAAACTTAACAGCGCGTTGGGGCTATCGAGTATTGTGGTGAGTCACGATGTGGCTGAGGCAACAGAAATTGCCGATCACGTCTATCTGATTTCAAACGGCAAGGTGGTTGAGCACGGCACGCCCGAACAGCTGAACAACTCAACCTCTCCGTGGGTGAAACAGTTCCTAAAGGGTGAGCCCGATGGCCCGGTGCCATTTCACTTCGAGGCGGGTGATTATCTGGATGATCTGCTAGAGGGGCCTGCGGATGCTAAGTAAAGTACAACAGCTAGGGCGTTCGACAATTTCAGTGCTGGAGCGCTTGGGGCGAGGGTTTCTTTTCTTTATTCAGCTGATAGCCGCATTGCCAAATGTGGTCACTCGCGCTCCCCTGCTGGTTCAACAGCTCTATTCGATTGGCGTACTATCCTTTCTGATAATATTTGTCTCTGGGCTGTTTGTTGGTATGGTATTGGGGCTTCAGGGCTACTATACCTTGATTGACTTTGGTGCTGAAGAGTCGCTTGGGGTGATGGTGTCGCTCTCTTTGGTAAGAGAGCTGGGTCCGGTGGTGACCGCACTTCTATTTGCGGGGCGGGCGGGTTCAGCCTTAACCGCTGAAATAGGTTTGATGAAGGCGACCGAACAACTCTCTGGCATGGAGATGATGGCGGTTGATCCCATTAAACGTATTGTGGCACCCCGCTTTTGGGCCGGTGTGATTTCGATGCCACTGCTGGCGGCTATTTTTAGCGCCATAGGCGTGGTGGGTGGTTACATCGTTGGCGTTGGTTTACTGGGCATTGATGCGGGGGCTTTTTGGTCCCAGATGCAATCGAAGGTTGATCTGACAGAAGATATTCTAAACGGTGTTATCAAAAGCATTGTTTTCGGCGTGGTGGTGAGCTGGATTGCGGTTTATGAAGGGTACGATGCTATTCCTACTTCGGAGGGGGTGAGTCGTGCAACAACACGCACTGTGGTGCATTCGGCGCTGGCGGTTCTAGCGCTCGACTTTATGCTGACCGCACTGATGTTTGGAGAGTAATTGAGATGCATAAAAAATCAGTAGAGATCTGGGTTGGGCTATTCATGGTGGTGGCGATAGCCGCGCTCTTTTTTCTCTCCATGCAAGTCAGCAGCTTGAACAAGTTTTCGGTGGATAGTGGTTATACCATTGAGGCCAGCTTTGAGAATGTTGGTGGCTTGAAAGTTCGCTCACCGGTTTCAGTTTCTGGAGTCAAGGTGGGGCGTGTCGAAGCGATTAGCTATGATATGGAGAATTTCGAGGCGCGAGTGACCCTGCTGATTGATAACAAATATGATGCTTTTCCTGAAGACACCTCGGCCAGCATCTTCACCTCGGGCCTTCTGGGTGAGCAGTATATCAGCCTAGAGCCGGGTGGTAGCGATGAGGTCTTGAAAAGTGGTGACCAGATTAAGTTGGTTCAGTCGGCGGTGATACTGGAGCAGCTGATTGGACAGTTCCTATTTAGCAAGGCGGATGAATGAAACGGATATTTATTTTATTGGGTGCTCTCTGCTGGCTGGTTTCCAGCATGGCAGTTGCCGAGCCGCTTGGCTTTGATCAGGTGCTTGAGCGAGCACTTGATGTGGATAATAGAATCAAAGAGCGCGAACACTATGTGACGGCGGCGCGTGCACGCAAGGATGAGGCGAGTGGTAGTGATGATCTTCTGATCAGTCTGAATACCTTTGTTGGGCTTACCCCAAGAATAGAGGGCGGGTTTTATGGTGAAAATGGTGAAGGCTGCACCGGAAGCTGTGTACCAAGAGATGATAATCGCGACCTTGATAATGTCACCCCTTGGTTTAATTTGCAGCTGAGCCTGATTAAACCACTCTATACCTTTGGTAAAATCGAAAACTACGAAAAGGCGGCCACCGGCAATATTGCCTTAAAGCAGGGCGATGTTGCTGTTCAGCGTGGTAAAACAACACTGGATGTGAGTAAAGCGTATTACGGCTATCTTGCAGCCCGTGACACCCGCAAACTGATGCTGGATGTTAGCAAACGGCTGCAAAGTGCCACCGAGTTGGTTGAAGGTTGGCTAGAAGAGGGGAGTGGTGAAGCGAAACAGTCTGACCTCTACGCCCTTAAGGCGGGCCACGCGCTAGCCAAGGGCTATTTTGCCAAAGCCAATGCCTTGGAAAAGGTCGCAATGACGGGTTTAAAAACACTCACTCAGTGGCCTGTGGGTGAATCGTTGGAGTTGATTGAGCGGCGTATTCGGCCACTGCCCAAACCTGTACTACTGCTTCCTGAGCTGCAACAGCAAGCGCTTGAGCAACGCCCTGAAATGAAGCAGGTTGAGGCGGGTTTGTTGGCGAGAAAAGCACTGATTGAAGCAAAGAAGTCGGAAGGGAAGCCTAATATTTATGCCGGGATTATTGCCGGTGCGGCTTTCTCGCCTGGGCGGGATCAGCTGGATAACCCACATATTTATGATCCATTTAACTATGAGGCGGCAACGCCGGTGCTGGGTTTGCAGTGGTCGTTCTCCTACGGTGCTCAACCGGCGAGAGTGGCACAGGCACAAGCCGAACTGGATGCGACACTCTCGATTGCCGCGTTTGCACGTCAAGGTATTCCATTTCAAGTGGCAGAGAGCTACTACCAAGTTCAAGGCTATTCGGAAATGGTTGCCTCACTGGAGACGGCAGCCCGAGAATCACGGCGCTGGATGATTGCCAGTTATGCTGACTTTGAAGCGGGCCTGGAAACGGCCAATAAGGTAGTAACCGCACTGCAAGCTTATGTGCTGGCGTACAGTCAATATTTGCAGGCGGTGTACGAATACAATATGCAGGTTAAAACGTTATCAGTTGTGAGCGGAGAGAGTTAAATGTTGCGAAACGGAATGATTGGCGTGCTATTGATGGTTTTATCATTTCCAACCCTGGCTGCCGCAAATGTTGCGCCTGATGAGTTGGTGAAGCAGACCACAGAAATTATTATGCAAAAAATAAAAGCTGAGAGGGAGTCGATTCAAAGCGACCCGGATCGCCTCTATAGCTTGGTCGATGAGGTGGTACTTCCTCACTTCGATTTTGAGAAAATGTCGAAGTGGGTGTTGGGTAAATATTGGCGCAAGGCAGACCAAGCTCAGCGGCAGCAATTTGTATATGAGTTTCGTCAGTTACTGGTGCGCACCTACGCTAAGGCGCTATTGGAAAATGTAGACCAATCTGTAGAGTATCTGCCACTGCGCGCCAAAGCGGGTGCCGTTGATGTGACGGTGAGTACCGAGATCCCTCAGGATGGCGGATTCCCGATTCCGATCAACTACAAAATGCACCTGAATGATAATGGCTGGAAGGTGTACGATGTTAATATAGATGGTATTAGCCTGGTGACCAATTACCGCACCAGCTTCTCCAGTGAGATTCGTAAAAGCGGCATTGATGGCCTACTCGCTAAGCTCTCATCACGCAGTAGCTCACCTTAATGGTTGCGCAGGC
>JALSJH010000075.1 GCA_026989455.1 Chromatiales bacterium
ATAGATGGTATTAGCCTGGTGACCAATTACCGCACCAGCTTCTCCAGTGAGATTCGTAAAAGCGGCATTGATGGCCTACTCGCTAAGCTCTCATCACGCAGTAGCTCACCTTAATGGTTGCGCAGGCGTAATTGTTCAGCGTGTTTATATTTTGCCTCAAATCGAGGCATTTTCGCACGCAAAGAGGGAGCATATAGGGAATATGTGACCGATTGAGTACGAAAATAACGAAGAGTTGGGGCAAAAGATGAATACGCTGAATAGTTACATGCAGGCAACCATCGAATCACCGGGTGATGGTGAAATAAAAGTGAGTGGTGATCTGACATTTTCCTCAGTCACACCCTTACTGGCTGAGAGTGTGGAGTATTTTGAGCCACAGAGTGAACTGTTAATTGACCTTGCTGCTGTCACACACTCCGATAGCGCAGGTGTTGCGCTGCTTCTTGAGTGGATGCAGATGGCAAAATTACAAAACCTCAAACTCTCCTTTAGTCATATCCCGGCTCAGATGTGGACCATTATCGATGTCAGCGGGCTTGCTCAACGGCTCCCACTGTTAGAGAGCACCTCCTAGGGAAGCTCTGATCAAGTCATGAATGTTTTATGCTGGCTGAAATCGCCCTCATTTATTCCGAAAATCGCACCAATAGAGCAACTATTACTGCGCATTTCAGAGCAAATGAGAACAATCTCCTCTCAGCCTAAATTCACCCAAACTTAACCAGAGATTCCCTAGGAGACTGCCCGAGAATAGTGATCGTAGCGAGGGGATGCTATTTTGAGTCCATTTTTTCGATCATTTGAGGCGAATATTGCCCCTATTTAACGAAAATGAACGGAAAAATGGGCCAAAAGAGCTTTTCCGTAGTAGAGCCTCTATTCTCGGACAGCCTCCTAGGGTATCCTTGCCAGCCTTGAAAGTATCGTGAGACGTCGCTATGCAAAATGAACAGGTTCAAGCTCAGTTATTAACCGCATTCCCAGGTTCAGAAGTGCTGGTGAGTGGTGAAGGCTGTAATTTTGCGGTGACGATTATCAGCCAGCAGTTTGAAGGGATGAGTAGGGTGCAGGAGCAAAAGTTGGTCTATGCCACGTTATCAGAGCAGATTGCCAGTGGCGAGATTCATGCGGTGACCATCAAAGCCTACACCCCCGAAAAGTGGGCAGCATTAGCAGAAAATGTAAGCTAGATTATCTAGGGAATCTCTGATTCAGTCTGGATGAATTTAGGCTGAGAGGAGACTGTTCTCATTTGTTCCGAAATGCGCAGTAATAGTTGCTCTATTGGTGCGATTTTCGGAATAAATGAGGGCGATTTCAGCCAGCGTAAAACATTCATGACTTGATCAGAGCTTCCCTAGGAGCCTGTCGGACTTATGATGAATCTACTGCGAAAAGTGGCTTTCCCTCGCTACAGTCACCTAAGCCCTAGGGTAGGTGATTTTCCTCTCGTAAATGAGTTAAGGCTAGATTGATGGATAAATTAATTATTACAGGTGGCACAACCCTTCAGGGTGAAATTCGCATTTCAGGTGCGAAAAATGCTGCCTTGCCTATTTTGGCGGCGACTCTGCTGGCAAGTGAGCCCGTCACGATTGGCAATGTTCCCCATCTACAGGATGTGACCACTACCATGGAGCTTTTGGGGCGTATGGGTGTGACACTGGTGATTGATGAAAAAATGAATGTTGAGGTTGATGTCTCAACCATAGAGTCATTTGTCGCCCCCTACGAACTAGTAAAAAAAATGCGTGCCTCGATATTGGTGTTGGGGCCGATGCTGGCACGCTTTGGTGAAGCTGAAGTCTCACTGCCCGGTGGTTGCGCCATCGGTTCTCGCCCGGTTGATCTGCATATTCGCGGTTTACAGGCCATGGGGGCCGAGGTGGTGGTTGAGAATGGCTACATTAAGGCCCGTGCCAAACGCCTAAAAGGGGCTAAACTGGTCATGGACGTGGTGACGGTGACCGGTACCGAAAACCTGCTGATGGCCGCTGCATTGGCCGAAGGCACCACCATTATTGAAAACGCGGCTCGCGAGCCCGAAGTGGTTGACTTGGCCGGGTTTATCAATGCAATGGGTGGCAAGATCAGTGGTGCAGGTACCGACACCATTACCATCGAAGGGGTCGAAACTCTACACGGCTGCCACTATAATGTACTGCCCGACCGTATTGAAACGGGCACTTTTTTGGTCGGTGCCGCGATGACGGGCGGTAAAGTGAGATTAAAGGATACTAACCCTACGCTGCTGGATGCCGTGGTCGCCAAACTGACCGAAGCGGGCGCGCTGGTAACGGCAGGTGAGGATTGGATCGAACTTGATATGCAGGGCAAACGCCCCAAAGCCGTTGATATTCACACGGCACCTTACCCCGCATTTCCAACGGATATGCAGGCACAGTTTAGTGCTTTAAATGTCGTCGCTGAAGGAGTAGGAACCATCCGTGAAACGGTGTTTGAAAACCGCTTTATGCACGTTCAAGAGCTCCAGCGTATGGGAGCTAAAATAAAGGTTGAAGGGAATACCGCGATTGTCAGTGGTCGAGAGGGATTAACCGGTGCGCCCGTAATGGCCACCGACCTGCGAGCGTCAGCTTGTCTGGTGCTGGCGGGGCTTGTGGCGAAGGGTGATACCCATGTGCAGCGCATCTATCATATCGATCGCGGCTATGAGCGTATTGAAGAGAAATTACAACAGCTGGGTGCGCGGATACGCCGCGTACCGGCCTAATGGTTGTCGGATAAAATGAGTGAACAATTGATCATTGCCCTTTCAAAAGGGCGCATCTTCAAAGAGACCCTGCCACTGCTAGCCCACGCGGGCATAGAGCCGCTGGAAGAGCCTGAGTCGAGCCGCAAACTGATTTTGGATACCAATCATGATGATATTAAGTTGATCATCGTGCGCGCCTCCGATGTGCCAACCTACGTTCAGTATGGTGGGGCAGACTTAGGGGTCACCGGTAAAGATGTATTGATGGAGCATGGCGGTGAAGGGGTGTACGAGCCGCTGGACTTGAAGATTGCCTGCTGTAAGTTGATGGTAGCCGGGCCTAAGGATCAACCCGAGCCGAGTCGCCGTCTACGCATTGCCACAAAATTTGTCAACAGCACTAAGCGTTACTATGCTGAACAGGGTAAGCAGGTTGATATCATTAAACTGTATGGCTCAATGGAGCTAGCGCCCTTGGTCGGAATGGCCGACCGCATTGTAGATGTGGTGGATACCGGTAATACACTAAGAGCAAATGGCCTTGAGCCGTTAGAGCATATCGCCGAGATCAGCTCTCGCCTGATCGTCAACAAGGCATCAATGAAAACAAAAAACAGGCGTATTCAGGCGCTGATCAAAGATTTTTCTGAAGCAGTACAAAACGCATAATCCGTTGTGGTAACAAGATTGAGAGAGCGCTATGGTTAATATCAAACGTCTAAATGCCTCCGATGAAAACTTTGCCGAGCAACTAGAGGCACTTCTGGCGTGGGAATCTGTATCAGATGATGCGGTTTTTAATGCGGTGAAGGATATTATTCAGGGTGTTCGTCACCGTGGTGACGAAGCCGTCGTTGAATTTACCAACCGTTTTGATCGGATGAGTGTCGGTTCGATGGCAGAGCTGGAGATCCCGCTTTCACAAGCCGCAGCAGCACTGGAAAATATTCCGCAAGACCAGTTAGCAGCACTGAAACTATCGGCGCAGCGAATTCGCGAGTATCACCAGCGCCAGAAACAGGCCTCCTGGTCTTACACCGAGGCGGATGGCACCATGCTGGGCCAACAGGTCACACCATTAGATCGCGTTGGCCTCTATGTGCCGGGTGGCAAAGCAGCCTATCCTTCATCGGTATTAATGAACGCAATCCCGGCTAAAGTGGCCGGTGTTGAAGAGTTAATCATGGTGGTGCCGACACCCGATGGTGTGGTGAATGAGCTGGTTTTAGCCGCCGCCGCCATCTCCAATGTTGACCGTATCTTTTCCATTGGCGGCGCACAGGCAATTGCCGCGCTCGCCTATGGTACCGAGACAATACCCAAAGTAGATAAAGTGGTAGGGCCCGGTAATATCTACGTGGCAACCGCCAAAGGAATGGTGTTTGGCGCCGTGGGTATCGACATGATTGCCGGGCCTTCAGAAATATTGGTGGTGTGTGATGGTCAGACTGATCCGGATTGGATCGCTATGGATCTCTTCTCCCAAGCTGAGCATGATGAAGATGCCCAGTCGATTCTGGTATCACCCGATGCCGCCTTTCTTGATAAGGTGCAAGCGAGCATCAATAGACTGCTGCCCACGATGGAACGTAAAGAGATTATCAGCACCTCACTAAAAGAGCGTGGCGCACTCATTCATGTTGCCGATATGTCGCAAGCGATGGCAGTAACCAATATCATTGCGCCAGAGCACCTGGAGCTTTCAGTGGCAGACCCCGAGGCGCTGCTGCCTGAAATCCGCCATGCGGGCGCTATTTTTATGGGTCGATATACGGCGGAAGCTTTGGGTGACTACTGTGCAGGCCCCAACCATGTGCTGCCAACCTCACGCACCGCACGCTTTAGCTCAGCGCTCGGGGTTTATGACTTCCAGAAACGCTCAAGCTTAATTATGTGCTCGGCAGAAGGAGCCTCAGAGCTGGGAAGAACCGCATCGGTATTTGCGCGTGGCGAAGGGCTTACCGCTCACGCCCAGTCTGCTGAGTTTCGCATTAAGCAATGAGATGGTTTTTTCAATTTCAATCTATTAACCCGCAGCGATATTAGACCTCAATAATGAACTCGACAGACAACTGTATGAAGCGCTGGATCCGCCCTGAAATCCGCGCTCTTCACGCCTACCCTGTACCTGATGCCAGCGGCATGATAAAACTGGACGCTATGGAAAACCCCTACAGATGGCCTGCACCGATGCGCGAAGAGTGGCAGCAGCTACTAGGTGCAACCGATGTTAATCGCTATCCCGACCCCACTGCAAAGGCGTTAAGCTTACGTCTAAAGCAAACGCTTGAAGTGCCCGACGGAATGGATATTGTGCTGGGCAACGGTTCGGATGAAATCATTCAGATGCTCGCCATGGCCGTGGCCGCACCAGGGCGTGCCATTATGGCGCCTGAACCTGGCTTTGTGATGTATAAAATGATCGCCAAGTTTGTGGCGATGGACTACATCGGCGTGCCACTCAAACAGGACTTTTCACTGGATATGCCCGCCATGCTCGCGGCAATAGAAGCGCAGCAACCGGCACTTATTTTCCTCGCCTACCCAAACAACCCAACTGGCAACCTATTTTCAGAGCAGCAAGTGAAGGCGATTATTGAAGCCGCAGAGGGGCTGGTCATTGTTGATGAGGCTTATCACGCATTTGCCGATCACAGCTTTATGGGTGAACTGGGCAACTATCCGAACCTGTTGGTGATGCGTACCCTCTCCAAGTTAGGCTTGGCGGGTTTGCGCCTGGGCCTGCTGGCGGGCTCGCCCACCTGGCTGGCTGAAGTCGACAAGGTGCGCCTTCCCTACAATATTAATGTATTAACCCAAGTTAGTGCAGACTTTGCACTTCAGCACGCCGAGGTTTTTGCCAAGCAGACCGCCGCAATCCGCGCTGATCGAACGCTGCTGCTGGCAGCGCTTAAAGAGATGCCATCGCTGGAGGTTTTCCCTAGTGCCGCCAATTTTATCCTGTTTCGCGTACCCGAAGGGCAGGGCAGCGATATTTTTGATAAGCTCAAACAGTCGGGTATCCTGATTAAAAACTTAACGCCCCAGGGCGGCTTGCTGCAAGACTGCCTGCGGGTGACCGTCGGCACACCTGAAGAGAATCAAGCCTTTATCAAAGCACTCACTACACTGCTTTAGTGCGGTGAAATAAGTCACTATTCAGCGTGTTTAGATTTTACTTAAAATCGAGACAGTAAAAACGAAAAGCTGAGGCAAAAGCATGAATATGCTGAATGGTTACTGCAATAATTGATTGGAGAGCAATATGGCACGTACAGCCCGTGTAAAACGCGACACCTTAGAGACGCAGATTGCGGTAAGCATCAATCTTGATGGTAGCGGCAAAGCCAGCTTAGATACTGGTGTCGCATTTTTAGAGCATATGCTCGATCAAATTGCACGCCACGGCATGTTTGACCTTGAAATTAGCGCAAAAGGTGACCTGCATATTGATGCACACCATACGGTAGAGGATATCGGTATTACACTGGGTCAGGCTTTCGCCAAAGCGATCGGTGACAAGCGCGGCATTCGTCGTTACGGGCACGCCTATTGCCCCCTCGATGAAGCCCTCTCCCGAGTAGTGATCGACTTCTCGGGTCGTCCAGGGCTGGAGTACCACGTCGAGTTTACCCGCGCATCCATTGGTGGCTTTGATAGCGAACTGTTCTACGAGTTTTTTCAAGGCTTCGTTAACCACGCCGGTGTCACCTTGCACATAGACACCCTGCGCGGGCGCAATGCGCACCATATTGCAGAAACTATTTTTAAAGCCTTTGGCCGTGCACTGCGTAATGCAGTGGAGCTTGATGAGCGCCTAGGTGATCAGATGCCCTCAACCAAAGGCACGCTGTAACAGCGGATTGCATCACTACGGATTGAAAAATATGAAAACAGTCGCCGTTATCGATTACGGAATGGGAAACCTCCACTCGGTTGCCAAGGCATTAGAGAAAGTGGCAACGGATACCCGGGTGGTGGTGACATCAGATGGTGAGACCATCGTTAAAGCTGATCGCGTGGTGTTTCCGGGCGTGGGTGCCATCCGCGACTGCATGGCGGAGATAAAACGCTTAGGGATCGATCAAGTGGTCAGCGAAGTGGCGGCCAGTAAACCGTTGCTAGCTGTTTGTGTCGGTATGCAGGCACTGCTGGCGCACAGCGCAGAAAATGGTGGCACCGAAGGTTTGAATATCTTGCCAGGTGAAGTGCGCTTTTTTGCAGATACCTTTGCAGGCAAACGTGAATATGCCTCACTTAAGGTGCCGCACATGGGCTGGAATCAGGTACACCAAAAAGAGTGTTCGCACCCGTTGTGGGCCAACATAGCGCAGGATAGTCGCTTCTACTTTGTGCACAGCTATTATGCCCCCGCAGCAGAAACGCCCGTCTGCTCGGCCACCACCGATTACGGTGTGCAGATCGCCGCCGCACTCCATCACGAAAATATCTTTGCCACCCAGTTTCATCCCGAAAAAAGTGCCAATGACGGTTTGCAGCTCTACGCAAATTTCCTGAATTGGGATGTGTAATAATAGAATGTTTGTTATCCAGAGGAAATTGTACCCATGTTGCTAATACCTGCCATTGACCTTAAAGAGGGTAAGTGTGTTCGACTCCGTCAGGGACGCATGGAAGATGATACCGTTTTTTCAGATGATCCAGTGGCTATGGCAGCACGCTGGGTAGAGGCGGGTGCACGACGTTTGCACCTAGTGGACTTGGACGGCGCCTTTGCCGGGCGACCGGTCAATGCCGAGGTGATCCACCGTATCAGCAAAGAGTTCCCTGAGCTGCCGATTCAGATTGGTGGGGGCATTCGCAGCAAAGAGACCGTGCAATCCTATCTGGATGCGGGGGTGCAGTTTGCCATTATTGGCACCAAAGCGGTCAATGAACCGGACTTTGTGGGTGATTTATGTCTTGAGTTTCCGGGGCATATCATCGTCGGCCTAGATGCCAAAGATGGCAAAGTGGCCATTGATGGCTGGTCAAAACTCTCCAAACACGACGTGATCGATATGGCAAAGCAGTTTGAAAATGATGGTGTAGAAGCCATCATCTATACCGACATTAGCCGCGATGGAATGATGCAGGGGGTTAACGTGGAAGCCACCGTTAAATTAGCACAGGCGGTCAATATCCCGATTATCGCCTCCGGCGGCATTACCAATATTGATGACATTCGTGCGCTGAGTGAGGTTGCAAACGAAGGGATTTCAGGTGCAATAACTGGCCGCGCTATCTATGAAGGTGGTCTCGACTTTGCCGAAGGGCAAGCGCTTGCAGACAAACTTTGTAATCGGTAACTATCCTAAAAGAGGACAAAATGGGTCTAGCAAAACGAATCATTCCTTGCCTTGATGTGGATAATGGTCGTGTCGTCAAAGGTGTGCAGTTTGTAGACATCCGCGATGCGGGTAATCCGGTGGAGGTGGCACGTCGCTATGATGAACAAGGAGCCGATGAGCTGGTGTTCCTTGATATCACCGCCACCGCCCATGATCGAGATACCCTTGTGCATGTGGTCGAAGAGGTCGCCAGCCAGGTGTTTATTCCACTGACAGTGGGCGGTGGAATACGCAGTAACGATGATATTCGTATCATGTTAAATGCCGGTGCAGACAAAGTAGCCATCAATAGCGCAGCGGTCTCTCGTCCAGAATTCGTGCGCGAGGCGGCGGAGCGCTTTGGTAGCCAGTGCATTGTGGTGGCCATTGATGCCAAAAGTGTCTCATCTGAGGGTGAAACGCCACGCTGGGAGATATTTACCCACGGCGGCCGCAAGCCCACCGGCATCGATGCTGTGGCCTGGGCAAAACGCATGACCGACTACGGCGCGGGTGAAATATTACTCACCAGCATGGATCGCGATGGCACCAAAAATGGATTTGACCTTGCTCTGGTGCGCGCCGTGAGTGACGCAGTCCCGGTGCCGGTTATCGCCTCGGGGGGGGTTGGCAAATTAGAACATCTGGTGGATGGTGTTATCAAAGGCGGGGCAGAGGCGGTACTGGCAGCCAGCATCTTCCACTTTGGTGAATACAGCGTAGAGCAAGCCAAGCAGTGTATGGCGGCGCAAGGTATCGAGGTTCGTCTCTAATGAGTGATGCAGAGTGGCTTGATGCCATCAAGTGGAGCAGCGACGGCTTGGTGCCGGTGATCGCCCAAGAGGCAGAGAGTGGCACTATCCTGATGTTTGCGTGGATGAACCGCGAAGCACTGGAGATGACCGCTCGCATTGGCGAAGCCGTTTACTGGTCACGCTCCCGGGGCAAGCTCTGGCACAAGGGAGAGAGTTCTGGTCATACCCAAAAGGTGCTGGAGATGCGTCTCGATTGCGACAACGACGTGATACTGCTAAAAGTCCAACAGCAAGGGTTGGCATGTCACACCGGGCGGCACAGCTGCTTTTACCAGCAGTTACAAAACAACCAATGGCAGAGCGTTGAACCCGTCATCAAAAACCCCAACCAAATTTACGGAAAATCATGAGCGAACAGGTATTAACGCGGTTAGCCCAGGTATTAGAGCAGCGCAAGCAGCAAAGTGCCGATGACTCCTACGTTGCCAGCCTCTACCATAAAGGATTGGATGCTATCCTTAAAAAGGTAGGCGAAGAGGCAACGGAAACCGTGATGGCGGCCAAAGATGGTGAAAATGATAAAATTGTCTACGAAGTAGCAGACCTCTGGTTTCACACCATGGTATTGTTAGCCCATAAGGGCTTGGGGCCAGACGATGTGTTAAAAGAGCTTGACCGGCGCTTTGGCCTCTCCGGCCACGCCGAAAAAGCAGCCAGAAAGGATAAGTAACCCATGAGTGACTGTATTTTTTGCAAAATTGTAGCGGGTGATATTCCAGCCGACATCGTACATGAAGATGACAAGGTTCTGGTTTTCAAAGATATTAACCCCCGTACCCAAGTGCATCTGCTGACGATCCCCAAACAACACATAGAGAGTTTGGCTGAGATCGATGATAGCCATGACCAACTAATGGCACACATGATCAAGCTTCAGCAGACACTGGCCAAAAAACAGGGGCTTGAAAGCGGCTTTCGCACCATCATCAACACAGGCAAAGGTGGCGGACAAGAGGTCTTTCATCTACATATACATCTACTGGGTGGCAACAACCTACCCGCGTTCACCAAAGAGTGAGGAGTTAGTTATGGGTGGCATAAGTGTTTGGCAGCTGTTAATTCTGCTAGTGATTGTGGTGCTGTTGTTCGGCACCAAAAAACTGAAAAACATTGGCAAAGATGCGGGAGACGCGGTTAAGGGCTTTAAAGAAGCCGTGAGCAATGGCGAAAAAGAGGCCGCCCAATCTCAAACAACCTCTTCAGTAGAGCATCAGCCAGCAGCAGATACCGCCACAAAAGTGGCTGAGGGTGAAGCCGCCAAGAAGGAGACAGAGCGCAGCTAACGCTGCCTCTGTTGACTCCCCGTGTTTGACATTGGCTTCTTTGAACTCGCTATGGTTGCCGTGATCGCGCTATTTGTGGTCGGCCCAGAGCGCTTACCTGGCTTGGTGCGCACCGGCGGCTACTGGTTTGGTAAAATTCGTTACTGGATCAACAACACCCAAAGCGAAATGAAACGCGAGTTTCACAATGCCGAAATATTGCGCCAAGAGACGGAACAAAAAATAGAGCAGAGCGCCACAGAGGCGCTTGAGGTTCAACCAAAACCTGACGAAACAAGCAGTGCCAACGAGCACTTGCCGCCAAAACAGCCATGAGTGATGCACCCGTTCAACCCCAACAGTCGCTTATACAACACCTTAGCGAGCTGCGTAATCGGCTCATCATCTCAGTGGTGGCCATCCTCATCGCATTAGTAGCCATCTACCCTTTCGCCAACGAACTCTACCACTTTGTCGCGCAACCGCTGCTAAAGCACCTTCCCGCAGACACCAGCATGATTGCCACTCAAGTATCATCACCCTTCATGGCACCGTTCAAACTATCACTGGTTGCCGCCATCTTTGCCGCCATCCCCGTGGTGCTATACCAACTGTGGGGCTTCGTCGCCCCAGGGCTCTACAAACATGAGCGCCGTCTGGTTTTCCCCCTGCTGTTTATGAGCGTAATCCTCTTTTATCTGGGAGCCTTGTTCGCCTACTACGCCGTCTTCCCGCTGGTGTTTGGCTTTTTCACCGCCATGGCACCCGAAGGGGTCACGGTGATGACCGACATCTCCAGCTATCTCGACTTTATACTCAAAATGTTCTTCGCCTTTGGCGTGGTCTTTGAAGTGCCGGTGTTGACCATTATCCTAGTGCGCAGCGGCATCACCACACCACAAAAACTACTGGCAAAAAGACCTTATGTCATCGTAGGCGCATTTGCCCTCGGCATGTTACTGACCCCGCCAGACATCTTCTCACAAACCCTACTGGCCGTGCCCATGTGGCTACTGTTCGAACTGGGCGTTCTACTCAGTCGGCTAGAAATGTTCGGTGGCAAACCAGCCGCCGCCTCGGCCGACACGAGTAGGGATTAAACCTCTCTGCTGCTTCACAGCGTGGCCCACGTATTTCATCGGTTTGCGCAAAAATCGCACAGAAGCCTAGCTTTACAAGAGGACTACCGAAGAAATACCGTAACCGTGATCGCAGACTGTACGAGAGAAATCTCCTCGTCCCCATGCGGAGCGTGGGGTGCATACGGTGCTACATCTATTTGCGGTATGGATTTTCACGCAGGAGCGTGGGAACCAGAATATCATCGGTCAGGTGTGTTTGGTTCTTTTGAACCAGCTGAGGTTCAAAAGTACCTGCGCGGTCGCGAGGTGTTCTTCAAGCTCCGCCTGCATGGCCGCTTCAGTGAGCTGCTTGATGAGTGGTGTGAGTATCCTTAGCGATGTACGTGGTCGACAACTTGCCGCTTTACTTCGCCCCCCGCTGATCGCCATGGAGAGCGAAGCGGGGGCGATTAGTCGCCGATAGGCCACGCCGTCTGCCTATTCGTAGTGCCAGGAACGAGCGGCGAAGAAAATGCAGCAGCGGCTTTAGTGGCCGTAGAGTCATTGAGGGAACCATGGCGTAGTGCAACGAGGAATGGGTTTTTCTACAGCCTCGTTATGTGCAAAAAGATAAAAGTCATTGACACCTGTTACGTTATAGGTTACATTTTTATAAATGATACAGAGCTTTAAGCATAAAGGACTAGAGTTATTCTTTAAAACTGGTCGTAAATCAGGCATCCAAGCCAAACATGTAAAACGACT
>JALSJH010000076.1 GCA_026989455.1 Chromatiales bacterium
CCTCAGTTGAAACCGATAAATGAAAAGACAGGAGCCCTTGGCTGCCCGATTAGCTGTTTTTATATACAACACTTCTGTGTGCTACTTTTACAACCGTAATAATAAGCTCAGTTTCTTGGATTTCATAAATTATGCGGTACACGCCTTTTCTTACCCGATAACGTTCTTGTCCTGAAAGTTTGATGCACCCTTCAGTTCTTGGATTTATACACAAATGCTCGATGCATTTTAAAATGCGTTTTATGTCTTTTTTGGGTAAGATCCGGAGGTCTTTTGCTACAGATTTTTTAAACGATAGGCTATATTTTGCCATGAGTTTTTAAATCTTCTAGTAGTTCTTCATAGCTTAATGAAGACTCATCAGCTCTTTGCGAAAATGCTTTTAAATCTTCCTGGTCTTCGCTCAAAGCAACGCGCACAGCCTCGTTTACTACCTCTGATACAGATTGGTGAGTAGTTGCTGCTTTAATTCTTAATGCTTGATGAATCTCTGCTTCAAAGTAAACAGTAGATCTTTTTGATAATTCGCTCATATAAATACACCTCACTTGAGGAAAGCGTAGTGCTATGACGCTATAACGTCAAGACGTTTTTACAGCTTCGTTAGAAAACGAAAGCTCAGAGTCAACCTAACCACCTACTGAAGTAGGTGGCTTGATGCTACGCACTGTAAGTGCTGCTCAGGCTAAAGCCAGTGACAAATCAGCAGCTCAATTTCCGCTTAAGGGGGTAGTGAATAAACACATAATCGGGTAGCCAAGGGTCTCTAGCCCTCAGCCCCCAACACCCTGCGTGCGGCTCCGCGCAGGGTGTTTCACTTAGCATGGTGAAGCTTGATCCATCCATCACGTAACGCATATAGCCCCTGAGATTTCAGGTAGTTGTTAGATAACGCCTGCTGAATGCCGGGGGTTTTAGGTGGCGGGGTCAGGTCTTGCAATCGTACATTAGCTACCTCGGCAGTTTAACCGCTCGACTCACCGTTGCGTAGTGAACCCCGAAAAAACCTGCTATCGCCTTCATCGCGTAGCCTCCTGCTTGATAAGCGGTAACCACTCCTTCTTTTTTACCCCTCTGTGTTTGGTTCTTTTTAACCAGCTGAGGTTCAAAAGTACCTGCGCGGTCGCGAGGGGTTTGCAGCTCGAAATTTCCCGCCGTCGTTTTCGTGGCTTTAGCACTGCTGCTATTTTTACGGTTTGGGGCTTCCTCCATCGCGAGGTGCTCTTCAAGCTCCGCCTGCATGGCCACTTCAGTGAGCTGCTTGGTGAGTGGTGTGAGTATGCCGTCCTTGCCGCTCAGGTCTTTGCCGTCACGCGATGCCTGAAGGGCTGCATCCATATCGACATTGAAAGTGGGTTGTGTCATAAGCCATCTCTTTTTCTATTAGTTTAAAGAAATGACATGGAATTATGAACACTAACTCAGAGTACTCTTAACCGTTTGAAGAACCGCACTCGCATGATCTTTTACTTTCACTTTTCGCCATTCATAGCGAAGGATGCCGTGTTCGTCGATGAGGAAGGTGCTTCTTTCGATGCCGAATGACTCTTTTCCGTAGAGCTTTTTTAGCTTGATAACATCAAATGCCCGGCATAGGGTTTCATCTTCATCGGAGAGTAGTTCGAAGGGGAAGGCGTACTTGTTTTTAAAGTTTTCATGGCGTTTCAGGGTGTCTCGGGAGACACCGAGAATTACGGTGTTTAATTTGCTAAATTCAGCGTGTAGGTCTCGAAAGTTCTCTCCTTCGGTGGTGCAGCCCGGGGTGCTGTCTCTTGGGTAAAAGTAGAGCACTACGTTTTTACCACGCAGGTCGCTGAGTGAGATGTTTTGTTCGCCGGTGGCGGGGCGGGTGAAGTTGGCAATTTTATCGCCGATTTTTGGGGCGTTAGACATGGCGAGCCTTTTTCGGTTGGTTTTCTGTTGTTGTTACCAGCGGTGGGATTGTTCTAATTGTACTGTGATGTGGCTGAGTATGAAATGGTCCGCTTGAGTGGATTCGAACCACTGACCTGTCCCTTAGGAGGGGACCGCTCTATCCAGCTGAGCTACAAGCGGTTTTTTATTTAGACTTCCTGCTTTAAAAAGCAGGTTAGTGCCGATTTTTTAAGGAGTCCCTGATTAAGCCAGTATAAAACACTCATGACTTGATCAGAGCCTCCTTAAGGAGATCTCGGCTATATTTTTTGTGGCATCGCAACGGTGTGGTAGCCGCTATCGACATGAATCACTTCGCCGGTCACGCCCATGGCGAGGTCGGAGGCGAGGAAGGCGGTTACGTTGCCGACATCATCGATGGTGACGTTACGGCGCATCGGTGAGTTCTCTTCTGAGTAGTCCAGCATACGACGGAAGCCGCTGATACCGGCTGCGGCCAGGGTGCGAATGGGGCCAGCGGAGACGGCATTAACACGAATTCCTTCCGGACCAACGGCATTTGCCATGTAGCGAACATTAGCTTCTAGGCTGGCCTTGGCGATACCCATGACATTGTAGTTAGGGATGAAGCGTTCAGCACCCAGGTAGCTCATGGTGATGAGTGAGCCGTTGCGCCCCTGCATCATGTTGCGGCCCGCTTTCGCCAGTGCTGCGAAGGAGTAGGAGCTGATATCATGGGCTGTTTTGAAGCCGTCACGGGTGACGCACTCTAAGTAATCGCCCTCTAGCTCTTCGCGGGGTGCGAAGGCAACTGAGTGAATAATGATGTCGACGTGATCCCAGTAGTTATCAAGATGTTCAAATACTTTTTCGATCTCTTTGTCGCTGCTGACATCGCAAGGTATGAAGATTTCAGAACCACACTCTGCACCGATTTTTTCAACACGGCCGCGTAGTCGTTCGTTTTGGTAGGTAAAGGCCAGTTCGGCACCTTCACGTTGCATCGCTTTGGCAATGCCGTAAGCGATTGATTTATTGCTGGCAAGGCCAACAATGAGTGCGTTTTTACCGGAGAGAATGCCCATAGTACGAACCTTTTCTATCATCATCTATATGTGTGTTTAACCGCTCTCATGTGGGAGAGGCTAAAAACGTCTGCGAGCATTATAGAGTGGCTCGCTAGGATTTTACAGCGCTTTTATTGAAACCCCATTTCCACAGTAGAAACGTGAGTGCGGCACAACCGCTTGAAAATCATCTGCTGTTTCTATCCGGTGATGGCTTGTTTTTAGGAGGTTTGCTCGGTATAACAGTGCATATTTATAAAACGCGAGTCCAGAATGCGGATTTTCACTTTTATCTCTCTTTGTATGGTGATGGCTTTTATCAGCGCTTGTGATGGTGCTTGGAATAACCCTTATCCAGCGGATGAGAGCGATGACAATACTCTTTACAGCTCATTTCAAGAGCGCCCTAAGCACCTTGATCCTGCCATCTCTTATAGCTCCAATGAGATTGTTTTTACCGGTCAAATTTATGAGCCTGTGGTGCAATATCACTATCTGAAGCGACCTTATGAGTTGATTCCGCTCACAGGAGAGGCACTACCAAAGGTGAGTTATGTTGATGGGGAGGGCAATACGTTAGAGGATGCCAGTGGTGACGTGGCCTATACAATTTATGAGATAACCTTACAGCCGGGTATCCAATATCAGCCTCATCCCGCGTTTGCCCGCCAGGGTGATGACTATCTTTACCATGCGCTATCCGGCACCGAGTTGGCATCGATCCACACCCTTTATGATATGCAGCAGAGCGGCAGCCGTGAACTGGTTGCCGATGATTACATCTATCAGATTAAACGGCTGGCCCACCCGGGTTTAAACTCACCGATTCTTGGCTTGATGAGCGAGTATATCGATGGTCTGGGTGAATATCATAAAACACTGCAACAAGCACGCAGTGGTGATGAGTGGCTGGATCTGCGTGATTACCCGCTAACCGGTGTTGAGCAGGTTGACCGCTATACCTACCGAATTAAAATAAAAGGCAATTATCCGCAGTTTGTCTACTGGCTGGCGATGCCTTTTTTTGCTCCGATCCCCTGGGAGGCAGACCGACTCTATAGCCAGCCAGGGTTGATAGAAAAGAATATTACGCTGGATTGGTACCCGGTGGGAACGGGGCCTTTCATGCTCACCGTAAATAATCCTAATTTGCAGATGGTGATGTCACGCAATCCTAACTTTCATGGTGAAAAGTACCCAGAAGAGGGGGCGCCGGGTGATGAGGCGGCGGGGATGTTGGTTGATGCCGGAAAGTCACTCCCTTTTATTGATAAAGTGGTGTTTAGTCTGGAGAAGGAGACCATCCCCTATTGGAACAAGTTTTTGCAGGGTTACTACGATGCCTCCGGCATCAGCTCTGACAGTTTTGATCAGGCGATCAGTTTTGATGCGGCGGGCCAAATGGGGTTGAGCGAATCGATGCAGGCGCAAGGTATTCAGCTTAAAACCAGCCCCGCCAGCTCTATCTTTTATATGGGCTTTAATATGCGAGACCCGGTGGTGGGCGGCGAGAGCGAACGGGCGCGACTCTTGCGCCAGGCCATTTCAATCGCGGTTGACTATGAAGAGTTTATCTCTATTTTTGCCAATGGTCGTGGGCTGGCAGCACAAGGGCCTATCCCCCCCGGTATCTTTGGTTATCTGGAGGGTGAGGCGGGTATTAACCCCTTTGTTTACGAGTGGGTTGATGGCCAAAAACAACGTAAATCCCTTGATCAAGCCAAAAAATTGTTAGCCGATGCCGGTTATCCCGATGGCCGTGATGTGGGGACGGGTAAACCGCTCACTATCCATTTTGATGTGACCGCTTCCGGCCCTGATGATAAAGCGTGGCTCAATTGGTATCGAAAACAGTTTGAGAAGCTGGGTATTCAACTGGTGGTGCGAAATACAGACTACAACCGTTTTCGTGAAAAAATGAGCAGTGGAAATGCACAGCTGTTTCGCTGGGGCTGGAATGCGGATTATCCCGACCCTGAAAATTTCTTGTTCCTGCTTTACGGCCCCAACGGCAAGGCAGAGCAGGGGGGGGAGAATGCTGCAAACTATGCCAGTGCCGAATTTGATGCGCTGTTTGAAACGCTTAAAAGCATGCCCAATGGCCCGGCACGACAGGCGGTTATCAATGAGGCGGTTGAGCTGTTGCGGTACGATGCTCCCTGGATATGGGGGATGTATCCGGTGAGCTTTGCGCTCTACCATGAGTGGTACAAAAATTTGAAACGCAACATGATGGCCAATAACACCTTGAAGTATGCCCGCATTGATACCGTGCTACGCGAGCAGCGCCGTGCCGCCTGGAACCCTCCCATTGTATGGCCACTGCTAGTGATTATTTTGGCACTCGTTATATTAGTCACACCGGCTTTTATCGCCTATCGCCGCCATGAGAAGAAGGTGGTTTCATGATCGCCTATATTATTCGCCGCTTGCTCTACGCAGTACCGATTTTGATCGGGGTCAATATTCTCACTTTTTGGCTGTTTTTTGTCGTCAACACGCCAGATGATATGGCACACATGCAGCTGGGTATGAAGCATGTCACGGAGGAGGCGGTTGATAACTGGAAGGCGGAACGGGGCTACGACCGGCCGCTCTTCTACAACGAGCAGCAAGATGGCATGAGTACGCTGACCGACACTATCTTTTTCGATAACTCACTACGACTGTTTGTATTCGATTTTGGCCAATCAGATGATGGTCGCGACATTGGTTACGATATTTCTGAGCGCATGTGGCCCTCGCTGGCACTGGCAATACCTACCCTGATTATTGGTTTACTGGTTAATTTAACCTTTGCGATGCTGATGGCCTTTTTTCGGGGCAGTTATGTTGATTTGAGTGGGGTCATTCTCTGCGTGGTGCTGATGTCGATTTCTGGGCTGTTCTACATCATTGGCGGGCAGTGGTTGGTGAGTAAGGTGCTGCATCTGGTACCGATTTCGGGTTATCAGCCGGGTGTGGATGCGTGGAAGTTTTTGATTCTTCCAGTGGTGATTGGTGTCATTGGCGGGATTGGCTCTGGTAGCCGCTGGTACCGTACTATCTTTTTAGAGGAGATCTCCCGCGACTATGTGCGTACCGCACGGGCAAAAGGGCTGGGGGAGCGGTTAGTGTTGTTTCGCCACGTCTTGAGGAATGCACTGGTACCGATCCTCACGGGCGTGGTGGTGGTGATTCCGCTGCTGTTTATGGGAAGCTTGGTGATGGAGTCTTTTTTTGGTATTCCTGGATTGGGAAGTTACACCATTGATGCCATTAACAAACAGGACTTTGCCATTGTGCGTTCGATGGTTTTTCTAGGTTCGGTGCTCTATATTATCGGGCTTATTTTAACGGATATCTCCTACACCTTGGTTGATCCACGGATAAGGCTCAACTGATGGGCACGCTCTCTAAATACAGATTATTAATTCTATGCAGTGGCCTATTGTTTGTGGCCATAGGATTGATTGTAGCCGCACCTGTGAAGTGGGTTGTGCTGTGGACCGATGCTCTGATTTTCACCCTGATGGTGGTGATCATCGGCACCGCATGGATGGTAAGGAGTCGACCTTATCTGCTCGCACCCTGGCGCAGGGTAGTTAGAAACCGCATTGCGGCGGGCGCACTGGTGGTGCTGCTCAGTTATGTGGTGATTGGCTTGCTGGATTCGATTCACTTTCGTGAACTGTTGCCAGCGCAGGAGGGAAGTCACCAGCAGCATTACTCATCAAATACATTAAGTTTGCTCGATAAGTTATTGACTCCTATTCGCATTCAAGAGGAGAAAAGTTATTCAGCGCCCTTTGCGATCCAGCTCTTTTCAAAAGAGAGTCTACAGGGCGATGATGGAACCACGGTGCGTGATTACCCCCGACTGCAATATGGGGGGGCGCATTTGGCCGATATTTCACAGCGAAAAGAGGATATAACGAACACTCTCTTGCTCGCCTCAAGCTATGCGTTGGCAACATGGGTGGTGATTTCATTGCTAGTGGTTTGGATGTTGGCGCGGCGGCATGGCCAGAGCTATCGGCAACAGTTTAAACAGCTGATTCGCGGTGAGATGGAGATGCCGTGGTGTACGCTGCTTTTGATGTTTTTGGTTATTCTGTTACTGCTGTTTATCTCCATGATGCTCGGGGTGAAATATCATATTTTTGGTACCGATAAAGTAGGGCAGGATGTCTTCTACCAAACATTAAAGAGTATCCGTACCGGCCTGGTGATTGGTACGTTAACAACGCTGGTGATGTTGCCCTTTGCGGTGGTGCTGGGTGTGGCTGCGGGCTATTTTCGTGGTTGGGTTGATGATGTTATTCAGTATATCTATACCACGCTCAACTCGATTCCTGGGGTGTTGTTAATTGCGGCAACCGTGTTGATTATGCAAGCTTATATCGCAGGAAATCCCGAGCTGTTTGAGACCATGGAAGAGCGTGCGGATGCGCGGCTATTTTTCCTCTGTCTTATTTTGGGCATCACTTCGTGGACCGGTCTGTGCCGCCTGCTGCGGGGCGAGGCACTTAAACTGCGTGAGCTGGATTATGTACAAGCCGCCCACGCTTTTGGGGTGCCACAAAATCAGGTACTCTCACGCCACATATTCCCCAATGTTCTGCACATTGTGCTGATCTCTTTGGTACTGGATTTTAGTGGGCTGGTTTTGGCCGAGGCGGTGCTCTCTTATGTCGGTATTGGTGTCGATCCGACCATGCATAGCTGGGGTAATATGATTAATGGTGCGCGACTGGAGATGGCTCGAGAACCGATGGTGTGGTGGTCGTTAATGGCGGCTTTTGTGTTTATGTTTATTTTAGTACTGGCGGCAAACCTGTTTGCCGATGCGGTACGTGATGCGTTTGACCCGCGAGCAGTGCGATAACCTTTTGAAGCGCTACGGCCTTGCAACTGAGATGAATTGTGGAAAATTATGAATGACACTTTACTGCAAGTAAACGGCCTTAAAACCTGGTTTGAGACAAGCTCAGGCACTGTGCGCGCGGTGGATGGTGTCAGTTTCGATATCCGCCGTGGCGAAACCTTTGCACTGCTGGGGGAATCCGGTTGTGGAAAATCGATCACCTCCCTCTCGTTAATGCGATTAGTGCCCGAACCGGCTGGAAAAATTGTATCCGGTTCGGTGATGTTGGATGGGGTCGACTTGCTGACACTGCCCGAATATCAAATGCGCAATCTGCGAGGCAGTAAAATTGGCATGATCTTTCAAGAGCCGATGACCAGTTTGAACCCAGTCATGACCATTGGCCGTCAAATTCAAGAGTCTGTTGAGCGCCATATGGGGTTGCGCAACCGTGCGGCAAAAGGACGGGTGCTGGAGCTGCTATCGTCGGTGGGCATACCTGATCCAGAGCAGCGTTATGGTGAATACCCGCATCAACTCTCCGGTGGTATGAAGCAGCGGGTGATGATTGCCATTGCACTGGCGGGTGAGCCAGAGCTATTAATTGCCGATGAGCCAACCACCGCATTAGATGTCACCATTCAGGCGCAGGTATTAGAGTTAATGGCCGACCTGCAAAAACAGACCGGCATGGCGATGTTACTCATTACCCATGACCTGGGGGTGGTGGCTGAGGTGGCCGACCGGGTAGCGGTAATGTATGCCGGGCAGATTGTTGAGCAGGCGAGTCGAGAGCAGTTTTTTAGTGACCCACAACACCCTTACTCCAAAAAACTGTTTGCCTCAATGCCAGATATTGAAAAACGCGGTGAAACACTGGCGGTTATCCGGGGCACCGTGCCACCGCTGACCACCCAATTCACCGGCTGCCGTTTTGAAGAGCGGTGTGACTATAGTTGGGAGCTGTGTCGCAACAGTTTGCCCCAATGGACTCAACAGCCAACCGGCCATGGCGCGCTCTGCCATCTGATGGATCCGCGTTATCAGGGACGAGAGATGACCCTTCTATCATCTGAGCCAGAGGTAGAAAGCCTGCAAACAGCCACACTTGCAGAGCAGGCCACCCTGAGTGTGGATAATCTCAAGGTGCATTTTCCGATTCGCAAAGGGTTGTTAAAGCGCATTGTGGGTCATGTACATGCCGTTGACGGTATCGACATTGAGCTAAAACAGGGGAAAACACTGGCGTTGGTAGGGGAGTCCGGGTGCGGTAAAACCACGGTAGGTAAAGGAATATTACAGTTAATTCGCCCAACCGCAGGTAAAGTCGATTTTGACAACAACGACCTCACACAACTGAGCAATAAGCAGTTGCGCCCGCTGCGCGGTGATATCCAAATCATCTTCCAGGACCCTTTCTCATCACTCAACCCGCGCATGAGGGTCGCCGACCTCATTGAAGAGGGGATGGTGGCACAAGGTAAAGGGGGTAACAGTAGCCAGCGGCAGCAGCGTATTGATCAGCTGTTACAGCAGGTGGGGATGTTGTCTGAACATAAACACCGCTATCCCCATGAGTTTTCAGGTGGACAGCGCCAGCGGATCTGTATTGCACGGGCGCTGGCGGTAGAGCCAAAGCTGATTATTTGTGATGAGCCGACCAGTGCGTTGGATGTCTCGGTGCAAGCGCAGATACTTAATCTGCTTAAAAGATTACAACGGGAGTTGGGGCTGGCCTATCTGTTTATCACCCATGATATTTCAGTGGTGGAGTATCTGGCCCATGAGGTTGCGGTGATGTATTTAGGGCGTATTGTTGAGCAGGGCAGGGTGGAGGATGTGCTGACTGAGCCTCGCCACCCCTACACACAAGCCCTGCTTTCGGCGGTGCCGTCAATTCGCAATATCCGCAAGAAAAAACAGCGACTTGAAGGTGAACTACCCTCACCGATCAACCCACCCCAAGGGTGTCACTTTAATCCGCGCTGCCCAAAAGTGATGGATCGATGCAGAGCGCACTACCCAAACAAAACGGTGCATGAAAACAATCACTTTGTACGCTGTTTTCTTGAAGAGAATCGAGAATAACAGCTCTTCTGATCGCGACTACCATTCGCTAAATTCATCCGAGAAAAAACTATGGCCTTAACCCTTCGCACCCTCTCTATTCTATTGATTGCACTGATCTGCGCTTTTCCAGCCTATGCAGAGATCAACCTGCAAAACAAGATCGACAACATACTCAAAGCACACGGCGGCGCTGACGTGTGGCGTGATACGGCGGCGGTTAGCTACATTGCAGACACCTTCTCACAAAGCCGTCATGCGTTAGGTGATACCCGGCGTGACTATCAATACCCGGACAAATTCAACATCAGCATCGAGTACCCCGGTGGTGAGAGTGAACGCCGCCAGCTCAACGGTGACCAGGTCTGGGATCATGGTGAACCAGGGAGCCTGCCCTTTGCCAAAGCGACACAGCTTCAGGCGATGCGGATGTTAGTGCCCAAGTTGTTGCTAGAAAACCGCCTTAACGCCAAAGACTTAGGCACTCGAAAAGATGACGAAGGGGTTACCCATCACGGTATAGAGATAACCATAGATGAGTTGCGTATCATTATTGATAGTGATGCCGAAACAGGCTTCATTCTTGCCACATGGGGTCTCATGGAGATGATGGGGCAAAGTATGCAGTTTGTGACCTTCTACGATGATTACCGAGTGATTGATGGCAGAGCCATCGCTTTTAAAGAGGAGCACTACGCCATGGGAACCTACACCGGGCATACGGAAATTAAAGAGGTGACATTTCCTAAAACGCTGCCCGAGACGCTTTTTAAGCCTTAAAAACGCTGACTCATCCCCATACCCGGTGGGGATGCAGGTGGCGCTACTGTTTCACGCGGTAGGGTTCCCATGGAGGATGATAGGAACCAGAAAAAGGTTTAAAGTGTCGGGTCAGTTGTGGTGCGCCTACCCTCGGGTATAGCTTCCAGTATTCCTCGCGCCCAAGTTATTACATGGCGTACACGTGTCGATAATTTAGGGTAGGCTTCCTGGTAATTCATCCACTGATAAGCTTCGTGCTCGGCATGCCCCAGTTGCGGGTTTACTAGTAACTCAACCCTCTTCTGTGGGGTCTCTGCGATGTAATAGCGTGCGATTTTGCTCCCCTCTTTATAGGGCTTGCTCTCGAAGTATTCGTAGCCCCAGTTGAAATTAAGTTCGGTAATGCTGGTCTCCTCCTGCACCTCCCGGATGGCCGCTTCCAAGGTGTTTTCACCCGCTTCAATTCCCCCTTTAGGGAAGTCCCAATAGCCGAAGGATTGCAGTAGCAGAAAATTCCAGCCATCCACTTCATGTCTAACAATGACCACACCGGCTGAAATGTCGGTTATTTGATTCATCTATATTCTCGGTTTTTAAATAGGATGTCCGTATCTTCACGGGTCTAAAGTTTGTTGTGATAAGAAGTTTAGACTATTTTATGACATTTTTTTGACTGCTCAGTATTTGATGCCATTTGCGGTAGACAGTTCCCCTTAAGGGTTGTAGCCAGCCGGTTTTTGTTATTGTGCTTGTTCGGTGCGCGGTAAACTCCTTATACTGCGCGTGCTGGCCTGTACACGCTGAAGAAGCCTATATTAATCAAGAGCACACTATCTATGTCGCAACCACTTGAAAATGTTATTTATCTGAAAGATTACTCGGCCACTGCCTATGTGATTAAAAATACAGCATTAACTTTCGAGCTAGGTGAGGGTGAAACGCGGGTTAATAGCTTGCTGACGATTTCACGTCGTGAAGGTGTTGCGGTTGATACACCGCTGGTGTTGGATGGAGAGGCGTTAACACTGCTCTCGGTTCGCATGGATGGTGTGCTACTTGCCGCTGCACAATATCAGGTGGCTGATAACCAGCTCACGATAAGTAGCTTGCCTTCCGAGTGCCTGTTGGAGATTGAGACTCGCATTCACCCAGAGAGCAATACCTCTCTTTCTGGGCTCTATAAGTCTAGTGGTAACTTTTGTACTCAGTGTGAGGCGGAGGGGTTTCGGCGGATTACTTACTATTATGATCGTCCTGATGCGATGTCGATCTTCAGCACCCGCATTATTGCGGATCCACAGAAATATCCAGTGATGTTATCAAACGGTAATTTAGTCGATAAGGGGAGACTTGCGGATGGTCGACACTGGGTAGAGTGGCAAGACCCACACCCCAAACCGGCCTATCTATTTGCACTGGTGGCCGGTGATCTAGCCAATATTCACGACACCTTTACCACTATGAGTGGCCGTGAGGTTGATCTCTACATCTACACTGAACCGCACAATATTACACAGTGCGATTATGCGATGCGATCGCTCAAGCAGTCGATGACGTGGGATGAGCTGAATTATGGCCGCGAGTATGATCTAGATATCTATATGATTGTGGCGGTGGATGACTTCAACATGGGGGCGATGGAGAATAAGGGGTTGAATGTTTTCAATTCCAAATATGTATTGGCGAAGCCAGAGACCGCCACCGATGCGGATTATCAGGGTATTGAAGGGGTGATAGGGCATGAATATTTTCATAACTGGTCAGGTAATCGGGTCACCTGTCGTGACTGGTTTCAGCTAAGTCTTAAAGAGGGTTTTACCGTTTTTAGGGATCAGGAGTTCAGTGCGGATATGCAGTCTCGTGGGGTTAAACGGATTGAAGATGTCAATATGCTGCGTACCCATCAATTCCGTGAAGATGCCAGCCCAATGGCGCACCCGGTGCGCCCTGAGTCCTATGTAGAGATCAATAACTTCTATACCGTGACCATCTATGAAAAGGGCGGTGAAGTGATTCGGATGCAGCAGCTTCTGTTGGGAAGTGCCGGATTCCGTAAAGGAACCGACCTCTATTTTGATCGTCATGATGGTCAAGCCGTCACCACCGATGATTTTATTCAGGCGATGGAAGATGCTAATGGTGTCGATTTTAGCCAGTTTAAGCTCTGGTACTCCCAGGCGGGCACCCCTGAGTTGAATATAACATCCTGTTATGATCAAGCCGCCAAGAGATTCACCCTCTCTGTTCAACAGCATTGCCCCGACACACCAGGTCAAACCAACAAACAGCCGATGCATATTCCGCTGGCCATTGGATTGTTGGATCGGCAGGGGAATGACATGCCACTCCAACTTCAAGGTGAAGCTGCGGCACCATGCAACACCCTTGTATTGCACCTTAAGCAAGCAGAGCAGCACTTTTTGTTTGAAAATATTACAGAGCCACCGGTACCGTCGCTGTTACGGGGGTTTTCGGCCCCGGTGAGGCTGAGTTCAGACCTGAGTGAGGAGCAGCGCTACTTCATCATGGCGAGTGATAATGATGACTACAGTCGCTGGGATGCCGGTCAGCAGATTGCGGTGAAGTTGATTGTCGGGCTGGCGGAAAAGATTCAACAGCGCCACGAGTGGGCGGTGGACTCGCGCTTCATTAGTGCCATGGAGAAGATTCTCTGTGAGAGTGGAAATCAGGATAAGGCGATGCTGGCCATGGCGTTAACCTTACCCTCTGAGGCTTATTTAAGTGGCTTTATGTCACCCATCGATCCAGTGGCGCTGCATCAAGCTCGATGTTTTGTAAGCGTTCAAATTGCCCAAGCACTGCAGCATCCTCTGCTGGAGGTCTATCAGGCCAACAGAGATGAAGGGGATTTTAAAAACGACCCCGCCAGCATGGCGCAACGCAAACTGAAAAACGTCTGCCTGGGCTATTTAATGGAGCTTGATGACGCGGCTGTGGTCACACAGTGTGAGCAGCAGTTTTATAGCGCAAATAATATGACCGATGTACTGGCCGCACTCAGCGCCTTAGTGAATAAAGATAGCGAGCGGGCTGCATCCGCCCTAGAATCATTTCATGACAAGTGGTCAAATGAGTCGCTGGTGGTGGATAAGTGGCTGGTGCTGCAAGCAACCTCTCGGCTTGAAGGTACGCTGAATCGAGTTCGTGAGTTGATTCAACACCCAGCTTTTAAAATTACCAATCCAAACAAAGTGCGCTCGCTGATTGGCGCATTCTGCTCAGGTAATCCAGCACAATTCCATAACCTGAATGGCAAAGGTTACGCACTACTGACAGAGTTTATTCTCAAACTAAACACCCTCAACCCCCAGATCGCCTCACGCCTGGTCACACCACTGGTCTCTTGGCGAAAATATGATGAACCCCGCCAGCTGCTGATGAAAGCGGAGTTGGAGAAAATAGCAGCGACACCCGCACTATCAAAAGATGTGTATGAAATGGTGAACAAAGCGCTGGGGTAGCGTTTTGTGAGCTAGCGTATCAATTAACTTTTTTAGTTTGGATTTATTATGGCAACGTCTCAATTAATCGCTCACCACCTGTTCTGTAATGGAGAGCAGCCCGCTACTTTAGCACTACGCGATCAGGTGCAGGAGGAGGGGCCGCATAAAGAGAGCCTGCTGGATAAGTTAAAAAGCAGTTTTATGGTGCGCTTAACCCGCAGGCACGGCAGTTTTTTAGCTGAGGATGAAGCATGCTTGCCGGCTGAACTCAATGCTTATCTAGCAGATGAGCGCAGTTTAACCGAGGTGAGTCAGCATTTTATGCAGGCACTGGCTAAGCAGCTGGAACAACAGAATCTGTCACTCAATGCCCACTTTCTTTTTTTTACTGAGAAGGCGTTTGACCATCACCATATTTTCTACCTGTTTGTGGCTCATCAAAGCGAATCGCTGGCGATTAGTGAGCAGTTAGAGGTGTGTCCCAGTTATGTGATCGATACTGGTGCAACAATGTTCGGCATTAAAGTCGATTTGGCTGAGTGGAAGGGTGATCGTCAGTACGCCTATCTTTCGAGTGTTCCACCGAAAGGCGATGCACCACTGGTTGAGTTGTTTGATCAGTTGACAGGTTTTCACCATGGCATCAATAAGCAGGAGAGCACCACACAACTTCTGGAGGGTATTGAGCAGTATGTAAAGCAGCTGCCAGATCAACACGCTAATGAAGTGCGAGACCAGGTGGTGGAGTATTGTACAGAAAAAGAGAAGAGCGATGAGCCGGTCACTATCCCAGGACTCTCTGAGGTGTTAAACGGCATCGATTGTGATCAATTTATACGCCAAATGGCAACCCATAACCCGAAGGTGGAGGATGAGCCAGTAATGATCGATCGTCGCGCACTCCAGCGCTACGTGAGATTTTCCGGTCGTGAAAAAGCGCTGGCCATCAGCTTTTCATCGGCGCAGCTGAATGACCGTGTTATCTATGATAAGGAGAGTGACACGCTCACTATTAAGGGGCTTCCTAAGGGGTTGCGTGATCAGCTATTACGCCATTTAAAGGGTAGTTGAGGTACGGTTTTTGGCTCTAGAGTAAGGCATTGTGACATAAGTCACAGAACAGAGGCGAGGCGTGTGATAAACAGGCTTCAGGTCGTTCACCATGAAGTGGTTGCGATAAAAATAAATTGAATTATTCATAATAATGCTATGATTAGACTCAATAAAAGTGGCATAACGCCAATATTTTAATCAAAATATTGGCTGGGTAATAATACCAAAATAATAGTATGGTTTTTAGATGAACGGGCTTTTCAGTTATCTCGCTGCTTTCGCAGCCACACTTCTTTCAGTACTGTTTTACACTCCAGTGGCTCGACGTATCAATTTGGTTGATATACCTGGTGGGCGTAAACACCATGATGGGCCTACTCCACTGGTGGGTGGCGTGGCTATGTTTACAGGGATTGTATTTGCGGTTTTCACTCTGCCTGTTCAAACCGATCACTACTACGCCCTGATCGCCGGTATGGCCATAATGGTGGCTGTTGGGGTGGTGGATGATCTAAAAGATCTCTCTGCTCGTGTGCGTTTTCTCTCTCAGGTTATCGCCGCGCTGCTGATGGTTTACTGGGGAGATACGTTGCTGCTTAGTTTGGGCAGTGCCCTTCATAGTGAGGTTGTTGAGTTGGGTGTGTGGGCGATTCCATTCACTGTGTTTGCGGTGGTTGGTGTGATCAATGCGACCAATATGACCGATGGCGTTGATGGTCTTGCAGGTTCTATGGCACTGGTTATTTTGAGTGCGTTTGCGGTGATTGCGGCCGCCAATGGCTTGTACAGTGACCTGATGGTGCTGCTTGTGGTTATTAGTGGTGTGGTGGCATTTCTCTTGTTTAATTTCCCTGTTCCGGGGCGAACTCAAGCTAAAGTCTTTATGGGTGATGGCGGTAGTATGTTTTTAGGCTTTGTGATCGCATGGTACGGGGTATCACTAACCCAAGGCGAAAATGCAGCCATCTCACCGGTGACGGCATTGTGGGTGATTGGTCTGCCAATATTGGATACCATCGCTATTATGACGCGAAGAGTGTTACGCGGTCGTTCACCCTTTGCACCAGATCGCGAGCATTTTCATCACATTCTTCAGGTGGCGGGGTTCAGTAAGAGTGGTGTGGTTGTGATCATGATGATGATCAGCTCGTTGCTGGCTGCGATTGGTCTGTTTGGTGAGTTGCTGGGGGTTGCTGAGTATATTATGTTTTACGGCTACCTTGCACTCCTAGGGCTCTATTTCTGGGGAGTTATACACGCCTGGCGGGTGATGAAGGTAGTTAGAAAAGTAAGCAGCCTTGTTAATGGCTAACGCCAATGGCACGGTGGCTTCCCTTGCAAAAAATGGGTTATATTTTACCCTTAATTTACAGTCGATTACTTAGTAATGTTAAAGAATTTTCCCTGCGCCGGTTTTTTCCTTTTTATCGGCTTTGTCGCGGTGATTTTGGTAGTAGGTGTCTGCCTGATGCCAATTAATCAGTCGGCACTGCCCTCCTTTTACGGAGTGGATAAGATTGAACACTTTGTAACCTATTTTGTTTTATCACTCTATTTTTGCCAGGTCATCAGGCAACGCTTTCACCTTCATTGCGTGGGATTGCTGGTGATGCTGGGTATTTTAATTGAATTTTTACAGATTCTTACCGGTTACCGTATGTTCGATCTTTGGGATATTGTGGCGAACACTCTGGGTGTTGCAGCTGGATATTTTATCGGGAAAAATTATGGTACTGTTTTACAAACCTGTTGCCGAAAGTTTGCCTGATCAACCTCTCTATGTCTGCTAATTCAAGCGCTATTTTAGGTGAGCTGTTACGCGATGTTTCGCGTTCGTTCTACCTTACCCTCAGAGTTTTACCACTCCCCATACGCCAACCCATCGGTATCGCCTATCTCCTTGCACGGGCTGCGGATACGGTAGCTGATACTGAAATTATTGTGACAGAGCAGCGATTAACCATATTAAATCGCTTTCGCCAGGCGCTTACGGCTAATGACTCTAAGGGGCTGTTTCTCGCTGAAATGAAGGGATTTATAGAAAAACAGC
>JALSJH010000077.1 GCA_026989455.1 Chromatiales bacterium
TGCTGGTATTGGCTCCGTGGGGGGTGTGGCAAAAGACACAAATTTGCGCTTCAGAGGTGGCGCTCACGGTACGAGGGTCAGCACCTTCGCCACCCCAGGTCATGGAGAGGTTATGGGTGGTATTGGCGATATCTGATATTTTTGCGGCATGAGCACTGCTCAATATCAGCAGTGACCCGACAACAAGTGAAATAGAGCTAACTCGCATTCCTTTACATCCCCTTTACAGCAAAAAATGCTCGTGACTACCTGTGTCGGTATTTTTGGCATAAATTTTAAGCAATTATGTCAAAAAACTATACCAAAGTATACATTTATTACACTCCGTGAAGGGCTAAGCTAGCGCTGTCTCCCGCTCTATTTTTTCAAGTGCCCGCATAGGGTCCTTCGCGCTGGTAATGGGCCGACCAATCACTAGGTAGCTTGAGCCATGGGTAACAGCTTCAGCGGGTGTCATCACCCTCACCTGGTCTCCTTTTTGTGACCACTCGGGGCGAATTCCCGGTGTTACCAGAGAAGAGCCAGGCCACTGCTTACGCAACATTGAAAGCTCCAGTGGCGAACAGACCACACCATCCATACCTGAGCTTTCTGCCAGTGAGGCGAGGCGAGAGACCTGTTCAGCCGGGGTTGCATTAATCCCCAGCTCAACAAGGTCGCTTTGCGCCATGCTGGTTAATACGGTAACGGCAATCAGCAGTGGTTGATGGGAGCAGTGATCAATCGCCTCCCGTGCGGCTAACATCATCTTTCGACCACCCGATGCGTGTACATTGACCATCCAGATACCTAGCTCAGCCGCTGCCTGGCACGCTTTAGCGGTGGTATTGGGAATATCATGAAATTTTAAGTCGAGAAAAACCTCAAAATCCCCCCGAATTAACTCTTCGACAAAACCGGGCCCCTCACGGGTAAATAACTCTTTGCCAATCTTAAGACGACAGCGCGTAGGGTCGAGTTGCACGACCATTTCACGTGCCAACTTTGTATTAGCATAATCAAGTGCAACGATAATTTGAGGATCACACTGAACAGTGGACATGAATGTTTCTCCAAAATGGGTTTTTCGCAGTAGATTCATCCTAAGTCCGACAGCCTCTTAGGGACGCTCTGATCAAGTCATGAATGTTTTATGCTAGCTGAAATCGCCCTCATTTATCCAGACTTAATCAGAGATTCCCTAGAGATCGTTAACACGACGAACTTGCCCCCAGGTTTGGCAGCTTGGACATTGCCAGTGCAGCGAGTGCCCCTGGAAACCGCACTGGTTACAGCGATAATTGAGCGCTGACGATTCCGCGCTCATCACCGCACCCGTCAATGCCCGGTCTCCAAGAAGAGACTGACACACCCCTTCAACCTTTAACAGTGACAATATCCCCTGAAGTGAAGGGTAGTGCAGCACATACTCTTTTAGCTGTGACTTAAACTCATCACTCCCATCCACTCGCGCACCGAGTTCAGCATAAAGTGATAAAACAGCCAGTGAAGGTGAATGGGTCATTAGTGCGTTTAAATAGGCCATCGCCTGCCCTGGCTTCTCCATCAACTCCCAGCAACGAAGCATCGCCGGGAGTGCTTCATAAACAAACGCAGCATCTTGTTTTTCAATTTTTTTGAAGGTATTCAGTGCTTGTGGATAGCGTTCTAAATCCAGCAAGCCATTCCCCAGCATTAGAGTTGCTCTAACACAGTTTCGATCACTGGATAAGGCCGCTTTAATTGCACGGGACCACGCCGTCGACTGCGTTGGTTGTTGTTCAGCCAACTCACAGTAGTAGTGGGCAATCTGTACCGAATAATTATGGCTGTCACGTTTTTGTAAACGACGCGCCACATCAATCGCACTGTTCCATTCGCGCTGTTGCTGAAAGATATTAAGCAGTGACTTCAAAGAGAGGAGTGCATAATCAGCATCGTTTACTAGATCATTTAAAAGACCTTCAGCTCGATCTAAAACACCCGCTTTTAAATACCCTTGAGCCAGATAATAGAGTGTTTCACTACGCTGATCTCTGTTTAGTGTTGGGCGAGCGAGTAAATTTTGGTAAATGTGTATCGCTCTATCAACCTCTCCACGCTTTAAGAAGAGACTAGCGAGGGCGTAGTGCACCTCAATGGTTTCACTATTGACATCCAACACCTTGAGGAAGATGGATGTGGCGTGGTCAGGCTGCTCATTAATGAGGTAGTTGAGTCCTTTAAAATAGTCAGAGGGTGGGTTTTTACACTTTAAGGAGGTTCTTTTTTTTGCCGCACGCCATCCCAGCCACCAACCAGAGGCCGCAGCAACAGGCAATAGTAAAAAAAGGGTGTTCCATAGCATGGATTAGCGGAGATCCTGCACCGGAATTGCACGCATGTTGCTGATTTCCAGCTCTCTGTTTTTGAGCTTTTTTCGCAAGCGGGATAATTCACGGCGGGTTTTAAGGGAAACCAATAAACTGCTAGCAATGCCCAGCAGAATACCAAAAGCAAGCGTGGTTACCACTACAATTGAGAGTGGAACCTCAATTTTGGAGAAGTAGTAATCCAGTGTCACCAACTCTGCATTCAACACACTAAAGCTGATACCAAATAAAACAACCAGAATAATGAACAACCAAAGGATTATGCGTTTCATTTTGACACCTGTGCTGAGTAGTGGCTGCTTACTAAGGAAGCCCTGATCAAGTCATGAATGTTTTATGCTGGCTTCCTATCAGCCTAAATTCATCCAGACTTAATCAGAGCCTCCTTAAACAAAAAGCGGCAGGGTTATTAATAAACTCTGCCGCTTTTTTTAAAATTCATTGGAAAAAATCATGTGGAGATTGCTTGATTAACACGCTCTCTCAACTCTTTTCCTGGTTTAAAATGTGGAACATATTTTCCCTCAAGAGAGACCGATTCGCCTGTCTTAGGGTTTCTACCCACTCGTGGTGGACGGAAATGAAGAGAAAAACTACCAAATCCACGAATTTCAATCCGCTCACCGGATGATAATGATTGGGCCATATTTTCGATTAAAGCCTTTACAGATAGCTCAACATCTTTATAAGCAAGCTGTGTTTGGCTTCGAGCGATGATCTCAATCAACTCGGATTTTGTCATTTTCATCTATCCTCATCAGTTAGAAAGGGAGGTGCACAAAATGTACACCTCCCAAACAGAACAAAGGAATTACTTTTGCATCTGCTCTTTAATCAAATCACCCAATGTTGGGTTTGATAACTCAGAGCGCTTGCTGAAGCCTTCCATTGCCGCCGATTCTTCTTCATTGTCCTTCGCTTTGATAGAGAGTGAAATAGAGCGGTTTTTACGATCAAGGCCCATGCACATCGCTTCAACCTTATCACCAACACTAAAGACACTTTTCGCATCAGCGACATGATCACGCGAGATATCAGCAGCGCGCAGAGTACCCTCTACACCCTCTTCTAACTCGATCAGCACCGACTTGGCTTCTACTTCTTTAACCACACCATTAACAACGGTTCCTTTCGGATGCGCGGCAACAAAGTTAGAGACCGGGTCTTTTTCAAGCTGCTTGATACCCAGAGAGATACGCTCACGATCAGGGTCGATAGAGAGGATCATGGTATCAATCTCGTCACCCTTCTTGAAGTTGCGAATCGCATCTTCACCGGTTTCATGCCAAGAGATATCTGAGAGATGAACCAAACCATCGATACCACCATCCAGGCCGACAAACACACCAAAATCAGTAATTGATTTGATCTTGCCTGCAAGTTGGTCACCCTTGTTATGGGTTGCAGAGAAGGCTTCCCAAGGGTTGGACTGACACTGCTTCATGCCGAGTGAAATACGACGACGATCCTCATCCAGATCCAGAACAACAACCTCTACTTCGTCGCCAACCTGAACAACTTTAGAGGGGTGGATGTTCTTGTTGGTCCAATCCATTTCAGAAACATGAACCAAACCTTCAACACCCTCTTCCAGCTCAATGAAGCAACCGTAATCAGCCAAGTTAGTCACCTTACCAAACAGACGTGAGCTAACTGGGTAGCGACGGGCAACATCCTGCCATGGATCTTCGCCAAGCTGCTTCATACCAAGAGAAACACGATTGCGCTCACGATCAAACTTCAATACACGAACGTCGATCTCATCACCAACATTGATAAGCTCGCTGGGGTGTTTAATGCGCTTCCAAGACATATCGGTAATATGCAGCAGGCCATCAACACCACCCAGATCGATGAATGCGCCGTAATCAGTCAGGTTCTTGACGATACCTTTAACTACCTTGCCCTCTTCTAGGCTCTTGAGCAGCTCTTCACGCTCTTCGCTTGACTCGGCCTCAACAACAGCACGACGAGAAACAACAACATTATTACGTTTGCGATCAAGCTTAATAACTTTGAACTCAAGGTCTTTACCTTCCAAGTAGCTGGGATCGCGTACTGGACGCACATCAACCAAAGAACCTGGGAGGAATGCGCGAATGTCGCCCAGCTCAACCGTAAAGCCACCTTTAACACGACCAGAGATGAGGCCGTTTACAATTTCACCCGCTTCACACGCTTTTTCCAAACGAGTCCAAGCTTGTGCGCGACGTGCTTTTTCACGAGAAAGGCGTGTTTCACCGAAACCATCTTCGATAGTATCAAGTGCAACTTCTACAACATCACCTTCGCTGATGTCGAGTTCACCTTTGTCGTTATAAAACTGTTCTACAGGGATAACACCTTCAGATTTCAGGCCTGCATTAACCACCACAACGTCAGCGCCAATATGGACAATAATGCCTTCAAGAATGGCACCTGATTCCATGTTGACTTTATTCTGGCTCTCTTCAAATAGTTCCGCGAAACTTTCGCTCATGTATAGTTCCTTGCCTCCTTAAAACAGGAGACGGTGTGATTACGGCTTGCGCCGTCGTTAGTTAAATAAATGGTTTACCACCGTAGTAAACCGACTTTTAAGGCAACTACTCATCGCATTCACCTTTTGCCTCAACTCTTCGTTATTTTCGTACTCAATCAGTCACATATTACCCATATGCTTCCTCTTTCCGTGCGAAAATGCCTCGATTTGAGGCAAAATCCAAACACGCTGAACAGTTACCTATTAGGTAGCTATCCCCAAACGCTCCTGGCATAAGCTAGTTAGCTTATCAATGACTTGATCGATATTCATATCGGTCGTATCAATCAAAACAGCATCGGGTAATGCCCGTAATGGGGCAACTGTTCGTTGCTGATCCTGTTCATCACGCTGGGTGATGTCACTCAAAATCTCGTCGATTTTAACAGTCCCGCCCTTTTCCAGCAACTGATTGTATCGCCGCTGCGCCCGCGCCTCTGCCGTGGCGGTCAAATAAACCTTCAAAGGTGCATCCGGAAAGACCACGCTACCCATGTCGCGACCATCAGCTACCAAGCCCGGTGCCTCACGAAATGCCCACTGACGCTCCAGTAACGCTTGGCGCACACTGGGAAGTGCGGCGACTTTAGAGGCGGCCAATCCACACGCCTCGGTTCGAATGGCGTGAGTGACATCCTCACCTTCCAGAAGAATTAAACCATCACCATTTTCCGGATTGGATCGAAACTGCACATCCAGGTGCGCCGCTAACGTGCCGATTGACTCCTCATCTTCCAATGAGATGCCATGATGGGTTGCTGCAAGCGCGGAGAGACGATAGAGCGCTCCGCTATCTAAAAAAGCGAACCCCAGCTCTTCTGCCAGGCGACGTCCAATGGTGCCTTTACCCGCACCACTCGGCCCATCGATGGCAATCACCGGAACTGTTGAATTACCAAAATCTTCTGTCATTCCCCTACCTTTTTGATCATGCAGTAGCCCCCGCCACTGCACTACCCCATAAATTTGCGCGGATTATACTTTAATTTTTAGTAACCACTCAGCGTATTCATCTTCTGCTTCAACTCTTCGTTATTTTCGTACTCAATCGGTCACCTATTCCCTATAGACTCCCTCTCTCCGTGCGAAAACGCCTCGATTTGAAGCAAAATCTAAACACGCTGAATAGTTACAATTTTTATACCGCTGCCTGCGGCAAGTGAAACAAAACTGGGAAAGGATGTATTCACATTAGAGCAGTCATTAATGGTGATGTTGCCCGATGCCCGCAAAGCGGCAATGACAAATGACATTGAGATACGGTGATCTTCATGGCTCTCCACCGTACCACCTCCGATCTGACCACCCTGAATAACCATGCCATCGGGTGTAGGCTCTGCATCGATACCGAGTATTTGCAAACCATCCGCCATAACCTGAATACGGTCACTCTCTTTTACCCGTAGCTCTTCGGCACCACGCAACACGGTTGTACCCTTGGCACAGGCAGCTGCAACGAACAGCGCAGGAAACTCATCAATGGCCAGCGGCACTTGATCAAGCGGAATATCAATCCCTTTCAGCTCCGCATAACGCACTCGGATATCAGCAACTGGCTCGCCACCTACCTGGCGTTTATTCAGCACATCAATATGAGCACCCATTGCTTTAAGAATATTAATGACACCAATGCGGGTTGGGTTGATACCCACATGTTCAAGTACAATATCAGAGCCGGGTGCTATCGATGCACCCACCATAAAGAATGTGGCTGAAGAGATATCCGCAGGCACTTCGATATTGGATGCCACCAAGCGCCCACCGCCGGTGAGGCAAACTCGGTTTCCATCACGTCGAACATCATAGCCAAACGCTTGCAGCATCCGCTCGGTGTGATCCCGTGTGGGTGCCGGTTCGGTAACGCAGGTATCACCTTCGGCATAGAGTCCCGCCAGCAGCAGACACGACTTCACTTGGGCGCTGGCCATCGGCATGGTGTAATTAATTCCCTTTAAGGGTGCTGTCGGCTTGATATGCAGGGGGAGCGTCCCTTTTTCATTGCTCTCTACCACAGCACCCATCTCTGACAAGGGGGTGGTGACACGGCGCATGGGGCGTTTTGAGAGTGAGCTGTCTCCCACCAAGGTGACATCAACCCCATGCCCCGCCAGCAGGCCCGATAAAAGACGAACAGAAGTACCCGAATTACCCATATCAAGCGGCTTTTCCGGCGACTTCAAACCCTTCATGCCCACGCCATGAATGATCACTCGGCCACCCTCTGGCCCCTCAATCTGCACGCCCATATCGCGAAAAGCCTGCAAAGTCGCCAGTGCATCTTCGCCCTCCAGAAACCCGCTCACCTCAGTAACACCTTCAGCCAGCGAACCCAACATAATCGAGCGATGTGAGATCGATTTGTCGCCGGGCACGCGAATAGAGCCGCTCAATTTGCCACCTGGTGCAACATGAAATGTATTAACAGTCATTATGTATGGTTAACCTGTTTACTTTGCAGTTAATGTTGAAAAGTGGTCTCGGGCGCGTTTAGCGCGAGAGAAACAATCAAGAATGGCTTTGCCGTCGTTCGCCTCAAAAGCTACTGTCAGTGCATCCAAGTCGTCACGAAAACGTCCCAGCACATTCAACACCTCTTTGCGATTGGCAAGACAGATGTCATGCCACATCTGAGCATCACTCGAGGCGATTCGAGTGAAGTCACGAAAACCACCGGCCGCATATTGAAAAATCTCATCAGTTTCATCCATACGCGCCAGCGTGCCCACCAGCGCATAAGCCAATACATGGGGAAGATGGCTGGTGGCGGCCAGAACACGGTCATGGTGTTCAACGCTCATCTCAACCACCTCTGCACCTGCGCACTGCCACATGGCCGTCACGCTGTGCAGTGCTACTTCGCTGCTGTTTTCCAGCGGGGTGAGGATCACTCTATGGTTTTGAAAGAGTTCAGGAAAAGAGGCTTCAACACCGCTCTTCTCAGTGCCGGCAATGGGGTGGGCGGGTAAAAAATTATCCGGTATTTTTCCAAATACGGCGATTGCATCATTCACCACACTGGCTTTAGCGCTGCCAACATCCGTCACAATGGTCGTTTCGCTTATAGCAGGCGCTATCGCGGTCATCACGCCACGCATGGCACTTAAAGGAACCGCTAACAGCACCACATCGGCACCCACCACCGCCTCGGCAGGATCCAAGGTGTAGCGATCGATCACACCCAGCGCCTGTGCTTTTTTCAGCTCATCTTCATTACGCCCACAGCCGACAACCTCACCACAGGCATCAGCTTTTTTCAGTGCGCGAGCCAATGAACCACCAATCAGGCCAACACCGATAATGGTTAACTGTTGAATCAATTTTGACATCGTGGCGCTTAACCCAGCTCTCGACCAAGCACTTTGGCGATTGCACCAATATCACCCACCAGCTCTTTCAGCTCCTGTGGATTCAGCGCCTGATCTGCATCACACCAAGCATCACAAGGTTTTGGGTGCATTTCGATCAATAGACCATCCGCACCGGCGGCCACCGCTGCTCGTGTCAGAGCAGGTACCATCCACGTTTTACCACCCGCATGGCTGGGGTCAACAATAACCGGAAGATGGGTTTCACGTTTCAAGACCGGAATAGCCGTAACATCCAGCATATTTCGATAAGCCGTCTCGAAACTGCGCACCCCTCTTTCACAGAAAATAATATTGTGGTTGCCACCCGCAGCAATGTACTCGGCAGACATCAGCCACTCTTTGATGGTTGCCGACATGCCCCGCTTCAAAATAACCGGAACCTGCAATCGGCCAACCTCTTTGAGCAGGTCAAAATTTTGCATATTTCGGGTGCCAATCTGAATAACATCCACCTTGTATTGCAGAAAGTAGTCAAGCTGCCGCACATCCATCAACTCAGTGACCATGGGAAGATTATGCTTGTCGGCAGCGGCACGCATCAGCTCAAGCCCCTCCACTCCTAAACCCTGAAAGCTATAGGGACTGGTGCGTGGTTTGAATGCACCACCGCGCAACATTTTACAACCCGCATCGACAACACCTTGAGCAGCGGCTTCCATCTGCTGCGGTGTCTCAACTGAACAGGGGCCGCCGATGACTTGAATCTGCTTACCACCCAGCTTAATGCCATTAATGTCGATGACGCTATTTTCACTTTGTGATTCGCGGGAGACGATTTTATAAGGCTTCATCACGCGGATAACCTTCTCCACGCCGGGTAAAATCTCAATCAGCTCTTTGTCAATAACCAGCTCATCGCCAATCAGCCCCAGCACAGTACGCTCAATACCCCGTGAGACATTGAGTTGCAGACCCGCTGAAGCGACTTTTTTCTCGACGGCAGCGATCTGTTCATCGCTGCACCCTTTGTTCATAATAATAATCATCTATTTGACTCTATTAAATGGCTTAACACCGCTGTCAGGGCAGTTAGGAAGTGTCTATTCTCTTGTTCAGTTCCGATGCTAACACGCAGATGGCGCGGCATACCGTAGTTGGCAACAGGGCGAACAATAACCCCTCTTCGCAACAGCGCATCATACACCACTCGCGCATTATCACCCACCTCTACAGAGACAAAATTAGTGATCGATGGGATATATTTCAGCCCCAAATCCTTAAACCCCTGGGTGAGTTGCAACATCCCCGCTGTGTTGATATCTAGGCTCTGCTGCAAATAATCCGGATCATCGAGTGTCGCCAACGCTGCGACTTGTGCCGGTGTATTCACATTAAAAGGGGGGCGGATCCGATTCATTAAATCAGCAATGACCGGACTGGAGAGGCTATAACCCACCCGCAACCCTGCCAAGCCAAATGCCTTTGAGAAGGTGCGGGTGACCACTAAATTGGGGAAGGCTTCGAGCCACTGCGTCGCATCGGGGTAACCATCAGCCCCGGTACTGGCTTCAGCGGCATATTCGAAATAGGCTTCATCGATCACCACCACAACCTGCTCAGGCACCTCAGCTAAAAAACGCTGTAACGCATCACGCCCAAGCCAAGTGCCGGTGGGGTTATTAGGGTTAGCAATAAAAACAATACGGGTTTTTTCAGTGATTGCGGCAGAGATCGCTTTAAGGTCATGACCCCACTCACAGGCAGGCACTTCCACAGCCTGCCCCCCCACTGCCTGGGTAATAATCGGGTACATAGCGAAGGCGTGCTGTGAAAAAACAACCTCATCACCAGGCGCTACAAAAACACGGGCTACCAGCTCGATCACCTCACTTGAGCCACTGCCAAGAGTGATGGTATTTATATCGACACCATGACGCTTCGCCAGGGAAGATTTCAACTCAAACCCGGCACCATCGGGGTAGCGGGTAACCCGCGATAACGTTTGGCTAACCGCTTGGACGACCTTGGCGCTGTTACCCAGCGGGTTCTCATTTGAGGCCAGCTTGGTGATTTTCTCTAGTCCAAACTCACGTTTTAGCTCACTCTCGGGTTTACCGGGTTGGTATGGACTCAGCCCTTGAACGCCGGACACAGCAATAGAATCAAACGATTGAAAACGACTCGACATAAAAAATTCCAGAAATATTTACAGTACCGCTTTGGGGTATGAACCTAGCAGGCGCATCATTGCCGCTTCCTCATTCAGGTCACGAAGTGCGGCGGCGACATCAGGGTCATCGGCATGGCCGTTAACATCGATGAAAAAGACATACTCCCATACCGCACGTCGAGAGGGGCGAGACTCAATGCGCGCCATTGAGATGCCGTGCCGCACAAAAGGAGCGAGCAGGCTATGCAACGAACCGGCTTTATTGACCGTTGAGACCAACAGAGAGGTCTTATCATCGCCACTGGCCGGTACCGGGCGATTGCCGATAATCAGGAAGCGGGTGGTATTGTCCGGGTGATCTTCGATATTACTGGCCAACACATTGAGCTTATAAATTTCAGCGGCGGTAGCACTGGCGATCGCCGCAGCCTCACTATCTTTAGCCGCCAAACGAGCCGCTTCCGCATTGCTACTGACTGCAATGCGCTCGGCGTAATAGATATTAGCATCCAGCCACTCTCTACATTGTGCCAATGATTGTTGATGGCTATAAATGCGTTTAATATTTTTTCGATCAGCTGCCAGAGAGAGCAAGCAGTGATGAATACGCAACTCCACCTCGCCACACACTGAAAGTGATGAGTTCATGAAGCTATCGAGGGTGTGATTAACCACCCCTTCGGTTGAATTTTCAACCGGTACCACACCGTAATTAACCGCACCCGCCTCAACTTCACGAAAGACCTCATCAATCGTAGAGAGTGGATGACAGTTAACCGAATGTCCGAAGTGCTTAAGCACCGCCGCGTGGGTATAAGTCCCTTCTGGGCCGAGAAATCCGATACGCATCGGTAGCTCGTGGGCAAGGCACGCAGACATAATTTCACGAAACAGGCGCGCCATCTCTTCAGCCGCCAGCGGCCCTTTGTTACGCGCTTTGACTGCCCGCAGCACCTGCGCCTCACGTTCGGGCCGGTAAAAAATAGCTTTTTCCGCCCCTTCACTCTCTTTTATACGTGCCACTTCATCGGCACAGGCGGCGCGCTGGTTGATCAGCTCCTGAATTTGAACATCCAGAGAGTCGATCTTTTGGCGAATCTTCGATAGTTGATCTTCGTTGTTGCTCATTGGTATGACCGGAACCTTAAATTATTTCACAGCAAACTGCTGAATCCAGACTTAGGCACGCTAACCGTGCTGGCGGGAAAATTGCGCCATAAAGGCGATCAGCGCATCAACACCCGCCTCCGGCATGGCGTTATAGATACTGGCACGCATCCCCCCTACCGAACGGTGTCCCTTTAAGGCAACCATCCCTTGTGATTCAGCCTCACTCAAAAACAGCGTATCTAGAGTGGCATCAGCCAGGGTAAACGGCACATTCATCCAAGAACGCTGGCTCTTTGTAACGGGGTTAGCATAGAACGAGTCACCATCAATGGCCCTGTAGAGCTTTTCAGCTTTACGTTGATTAATCGCTGCCATGGCAGGCAAACCGCCCTGCTCTTTCAACCAAGCGAAAACCAACCCCGCCAGATAGAGTCCATAAGTCGGTGGTGTATTATACATCGAACCATTGTCTGCATGTACTTGGTAGTCAAACATCGTGGGGGTGGTGGCCAGCGTCTCGCCCAGCAAATCGTCACGAATAATCACCAGCGTCAAACCCGCTGGGCCGATGTTCTTTTGCGCACCCGCGTAGATCATGCCAAATTTGGAGAGATCAACCGGGCGAGAGAGAATGGTCGATGACATATCAGCAACTAGCGGCACATCGCCGGTATCGGGGATGTAATCGAACTCAACTCCACGAATAGTCTCATTGGGTACGTAATGTACATAAGCGGCATCCGGATCAAGATTGAGCTGAGCTTGAGAGGGGGCTGAGGTGAAGTTGTCGCCCTCGGTAGTGGCGACGATATTAACGCTGCAAAATCGCTGCGCCTCGGCAATTGCCTTGCGTGACCAATCTCCGGTATTGACATAATCCGCCACCGATTTTCCGCGCAGCAGATTCATCGGGATCATGGCAAACTGGCTAGAGGCACCCCCTTGTAAAAAGAGTACCTTGTAGTTGTCAGGGATTGACATGACTTCACGAAGGTCAGAGGCCATTTTATGAGCCACCGAGGTAAACTCTTTACCCCGATGGCTCATCTCCATGATCGACATGCCGGAGCCATGCCAATCGAGCATCTCCCGCTGGGCAATCTCTAAAACGGCCTGTGGCAACATGGCCGGCCCTGCACTAAAATTATAAACCCGAGACACGTTCACCACTCATTATTAACGACTAAAAACAATGCATTATAAAGCAGTCTTAACTTAAAAAGTTAGCTTTCACCATCACCTGATTCAGGCAATTCACCCTCAACATCCACCTCATCTTCATCCATTGGCGGCTCGACAATGCGTTCAACACCCACTAGCAACTCATCACTGGCCAGCCTGATCAGGCGAACACCTTGCGTATTACGACTCATGGTAGAGATCTCAGCGGCCGGGGTACGAACCAGTGTACCGGCGTTGCTGATCAACATCAGATCATCCTCATCGGTTACCAGCACCGCACCCACCACAGCACCATTGCGCTCTGAGGATTGAATTGAGATAACACCCTGCCCACCACGCCCTTTACAGGGGTATCCGTCAATGGAAGTGCGCTTACCATAACCGTGTTCGGTGGCGGTTAAAATATAACCCGGCTCCACAATCACCAGTGAAATAACGCGCTCACCCTCTGCCAGTCGGATACCACGAACACCACAAGCGGTACGCCCCATTGCCCGTACCTTGCTTTCACTAAAGCGCACCGCTTTGCCGTTACTGGCAAACATCATAATATCTTTCTCACCATCGGTAATATCAACACCGATCAGCTGATCCCCCTCACGCAACTCCACAGCAATAATACCGTTACTGCGTGGGCGGGAGAAATTCTTCAGCGAGGTCTTCTTAACCACACCACTTGAAGTGGCCATAAAGATAAACTTATCCTCTTCGAAGGCACGAATCGGCAAAATAGCATTGATCCGTTCGCCCTCTTCCAGTGGCAACAGATTAATAATCGGCTTACCACGTGCCGCACGACTTGCCTGTGGCAGCTCATATACTTTCTTCCAATAGACACGGCCTCGACTAGAGAAGCAGAGAATGGTGTCATGGGTGTTGGCGATGAAGAGCTTATCGATGAAATCCTCTTCTTTCATATTGGTGGCCGATTTACCCTTGCCGCCGCGACGCTGGGCACGGTAATCAGTCAGCGGTTGCGCTTTGGCATAACCTTCGTGAGAGAGCGTGACCACCACCTCTTCCTCGGTAATCAAATCCTCAAGGGTAAGATCCAGGCGGGTCTGTAATATCTCGGTGCGGCGCTCATCACCATACTGGTCGCGTATCGCCAGCAGCTCATCACGAATCACTTGCATCAGGCGTATCTGACTACCCAGAATATCAAGTAAATCCTCAATAACAACCATCAACCCTTTGTATTCATTTAATATTTTATCTTGTTCAAGCCCAGTCAAGCGGTGCAGGCGAAGGTCAAGAATAGCTTGCGCTTGTGCTTCTGAAAGGTGGTAATAATCACCAATCAGACCAAACTCTTTAGCCAAGCCATCGGGGCGTGAAGACTCAGCACCAGCCCGTTGCAACATATCCAGCACCACACCGGCAAGCCACGGGGTGCTCATCAGCTGTGCTTTTGCCTCCGCTGGGCTGGGAGCCGCCTTAATCAGCGCGATGATCGGATCGATATTGGCCAGTGCAACTGCCAACCCTTCCAGTAAGTGGGCGCGTTCACGCGCTTTTCGTAACTCAAAAACAGTACGACGGGTCACTACCTCACGGCGGTGGCGGATAAACGCCTCAAGAATCTGCTTTAGGTTGAGGATGCGTGGCTGACCATCGACCAGCGCCACCATATTGATGCCGAATACATTCTGCATCTGGGTCTGCTGATAGAGGTTATTCAAAATCACCTCAGCCACTTCACCCCGACGCAACTCAACGACCATACGCATACCATCTTTATCAGACTCATCACGCAGCTCGGTAATCCCTTCGATTTTTTTATCCTTAACCAGCTCCGCAATTTTCTCTAGCAGACGTGCCTTATTCACCTGATAAGGCAGCTCAGTTACCACAATCGACTGCTTACCATTGCTGGCCGTCTCAATATGGCTGCGTGAACGCACATAGATACGGCCACGACCGGTGTGATAGGCCTCATGAATTCCCTTGGCACCATTAATAAAGGCCGCTGTTGGGAAATCGGGGCCCGGCACATGCTCCATCAGTGCATCGATATCAATCTCAGGGTTATCAACCACCGCCAAACAGGCGTTAACCACTTCGGTGAGATTGTGTGGTGGGATATTGGTCGCCATGCCCACCGCAATACCTGCGGAGCCATTGACCAGTAGACAGGGGATTTTTGCTGGGAAAACCGCAGGCTCGTGCTCGGTTTCATCGTAGTTAGGCGTAAAATCAACCGTCTCTTTATCAAGATCAGCCAACATCTCATGGGCGATGCGCGCCATACGCACTTCCGTATAACGCATGGCAGCGGGTGAATCACCATCGACCGAGCCGAAGTTACCCTGACCATCCACCAACATATAGCGCAGTGAAAACGGCTGTGCCATGCGTACAATGGTGTCATAAACGGCGGTATCACCATGAGGGTGATACTTACCAATGACATCACCCACCACACGTGCTGATTTTTTATACGCTTTGTTCCAGTCGTTACCCAGCTCCGACATGGCATAGAGCACACGGCGATGAACCGGCTTCAAACCATCTCGCACATCAGGCAACGCACGACCAACGATGACGCTCATGGCGTAATCAAGGTAAGATTGTTTCATCTCATCTTCGAGATTGACCGGAATAACTTCTTTAGCAAATGTATCCATTATTTCCCATTACCCAATACTTTACAGTTATTCCTTCGATACTAACATAGAGAGCATAGGTACCGGTACCGCATATCAAAAAAAACGCCCCAGAATCAAATTCAGAGGCGCTCATAACCATACCGCACTAAATAGCACTCTTTTTTAATCGCAATCTGTGGTGCCACCGCTCATCAAAGCAGCCATTTTCTCACGGTCGGGGTTTAACACCACACCCCGCTCCGTAACAATGGCATCCACAAGGGCTGCGGGAGTAATATCGAAGGAGGGATTCCACGCCTTAGCCCCTTCGGCCGCAACGGTTTGACCGTTCAAGCCCAACACCTCAGAGGCCGGGCGAACCTCAATGGGAATTTCATCACCACAAGCAATCGCCATATCAATGGTGGTGGTGGGTGCAACCACCATAAATTTTATACCATGGTATTTCGCCGCAATGGCCGCATGAAAAGTGCCAATTTTATTAGCCACATCGCCATTCGCCGCAATGCGGTCAGAGCCAACAATCACCCACTTAACATCACCCTGCTTCATCAGATGCGCAGCGGCACCATCCGCCAGCAGAGTAACCGGAATATTATCCTGCACACACTCCCAAGCGGTGAGGCGCGCACCTTGCAACCACGGGCGCGTCTCATCGGCAAACACCGCCGATATTTTCCCCGCAGCATATGCCGAGCGAATAACCCCCAGCGCCGTACCATAACCGGCGGTCGCCAAAGAGCCGGTATTACAGTGGGTCAACACCGCACAAGGAGACTCAATCAAAGCCGCCCCCAGCTCACCCATACGGCGGTTAGCGGCAATATCCTCCTCATGAATCACAATCGCCTCTTGCAGCAAGGCCGGCTCAGGGTCTTCATCAGTCAGCGTAGAGATCAGCGACTGCATCCGTTCAATCGCCCAAAACAAATTAACCGCCGTGGGGCGTGATTGCGCCAAACGATCCAAATCGCCCTCTATGGCTGACTTCCAACCACCGCCAACCGCCAAAAACTGCGCCCGCGCCGCCAACACCACACCATAAGCGGCTGTCACGCCAATGGCGGGCGCACCCCGCACCACCATATCGCGAATCGCAGCAGCCACCTCATCCACCGCCTCGTAACTCAGTGTAATTTGCTCACGGGGTAATTTGCGTTGATCAAGCAAATGTAATTTTCCATCAGCCCAACGAATAGCGCGAATAGTGTCGTGAAGAGTGCCGTTTGTCATTTTTATAAAATCCAGTTCAGTTAACTAATCCTTACA
>JALSJH010000078.1 GCA_026989455.1 Chromatiales bacterium
TTAATCAGAGCTTCCTTAAGCACGGATAATAGCGCCGCTCGCGGCATCCCGAATGGTCGAAGGTTTGGCATTCGGTTCTACTGAGCCCTTTACGATATGATCAAGCTGCTGCCGGAAGATAAAGCGGCACTCTCTGGCTGTAGTGGCGGGCGGGTGGTTGCTGAGGTTGGCACTGGTGGAGACGATGGCACCTTGCAGTGCTTGGCAAATCCCTTTGGCAATGGGGTGGTTGGTAACACGTACCGCTAAGGTTTGATGTTGACCGCGCAGCCATTTGGGGGTTTTTGGTTTGGCGCGGATTAACCAGGTGTTGGGTCCGGGCCAGCTGTTGTTGATGTTAAGCAGGGTCTCTTCGTCAAGGTCTGTAAACAGTACATAGGGTGCGAGCTGCTCGATGGATGAGGCGATTAAAATAACCCCTTTTGCCGCTGAACGGCGCTTCATGCGAAGAATTTTAGCCACTGCCTCACTGTTTTGCGGGTCGCAGCCGAGGCCATAAACCGCCTCGGTAGGATAGGCGATCACCCCGCCTTGGCGAATAGTGCGAGCGGCTTGCTGTAGCCGCTCTCTTTCAAGGTAACTCACTTCTGCTCGCGGGCGATGGCGCGATAGCCAATATCGTTGCGGTAAAAAACCCCTTCCCAGTTCACTGTTTTGGCCAGCTCATACGCCTTAGCTTGCGCTTCTGAAACGGTATCACCCAAACCCACGGCACAGAGTACACGCCCCCCGGCGGTGACGATTTCGCCCCCCTCTTCGGCGGTGCCGGCATGAAATATTTTAGCATTAGGGTTCTCTGCTTGTGCTTGCAGGCCGTTGATAACAGCACCTTTGGCATAACTTCCCGGATAGCCACCCGCCGCCAAGACCACGCCCAGTGCCATACGGCTATCCCACTCCGCAGTGGCTTGGTCGAGCTTGCCATCCAGCGCAAGCTCACAGAGCTCAACAATGTCTGATTTTAAACGCATCATGATGGGTTGAGTTTCAGGGTCGCCAAAGCGGCAGTTATATTCGATTACATTGGGGGTGCCTTGTGCGTCAATCATCAAGCCAGCATAGAGAAAACCGCTGTAGGGGTTGCCCTCTGCGGCCATGCCTGCCACGGTAGGTTCAATCACCTCTTTCATGATGCGATCATGTATCTCGGGGGTGACGACGGGTGCTGGAGAGTAGGCTCCCATGCCACCGGTATTAGGCCCGGTGTCCCCCTCTCCCACGCGTTTATGGTCTTGGCTGGTGGCCATAGGTAGAATGTTTTTTCCATCCACCATGCAGATAAAGCTGGCCTCTTCGCCCTCCAGGAACTCTTCGATGACCACGCGGTGACCCGCTTCACCAAAGGCATTGCCTGCCAGCATATCGGTTACCGCCTCTTCGGCTTGTTGCAGTGTCATGGCCACGATCACCCCTTTGCCCGCTGCAAGGCCATCGGCCTTGATGACGATAGGTGCCCCTTGCTCTCGCACATAAGCCAGGGCTTTTTCTGGGTCAGTGAAGCTCTGGTAATATCCTGTCGGAATCTGATGGCGAGCGAGAAAATCTTTGGTGAAGGCCTTGGAGCCTTCAAGTTGTGCAGCCCCCTTTGTGGGGCCAAAGCAGCGCAAACCCGCCTCCTGAAATGCATTAACTACGCCAATAACCAGCGGCACTTCCGGGCCCACGATGGTGAGGCCAATCTGGTTGTTTTTGGCAAACATCAATAGTGCAGGAATATCATCAACGCGGAGAGCGGCATTCTCCAGCTTGGTTTCTCGCTGGGTTCCCGCATTGCCCGGGGCGACAAATACCTTCTCTACCTGTGGGGACTGTGCGGCTTTCCATGCCAGTGCATGTTCACGTCCGCCACTGCCGATGATGAGTACCTTCATGATTTTATTGCCTGATTGGTTTGGGGTGGGCGCTATTTTACGAAAACCGCCGCCATATGTCTGCATTGATAAGTTAATATTTAGTAACCGCTAATCCGAATAATTCATAAGTTATGCACAAGCTCACGAAATACTCGGGCTAAAGTCTATTGTTGTAGATAAGATATAAATCAGAGTAACGGCTCGGATGTATGCGAGCAACACGCTTTATAACTGTTGGTAACAAGGCAAAATATGACCCCTAAATATAGGGTGGGGATCTCTACTTACATTATCGCTGTGCTAGTGCCCGCGCTTTTTATGCTGGTGGCGCTGAGCACTCTGCTGCAAAAATCAAATACGCAAATCGATACCCTTGAGTATGAGCTGGTGGGGTTGCAGGCTCTGAAGGGGTTGTCACGACTGCAGTTTTACCTGCAGGAGTTACGGGCGCTGGGGCAGTTTAAACATTTACATGATGGCTCTCCCGGTGATATTGAGGTGCGGCAGGGTTACGCCTACACTCAAGTGATCACGCTGCTCGATGAGTTGGCCGCACAGGAGCACTCAGCCCCGCTGTCCCATGTGGATTTTCTCAAGCAGCTTAAAGAGCGGGTTATCGCCCTCGAGCGCTCTCCTTTACAGGGGGTGCAGCACTTTGCGGAATATACTTCTGAAGTTGAGCTGCTGCTCTCATTTATCCGTGAAGTGGCCAGTGACTCCCATCTGACTCGCGATCCAGAATTAAATGCCTATTACCGGGTGACCAAAGTGGTGGAGAGTATCCCGATGCTGCGCGAGTATGTGGCGCAGCTGCAAAGTATGCCGATCCGGGCGTTATCAGATAACAGCGACCTGGTTGAAATGAGGCTTATGCTCAGTTATCAGCTGGCACAGTTAGCCTCTGAAATGCAGCGTTTGCTGGCCAGTAACCAATACTTGAAGAGTGATGAGGTGTTAGATGAAAAAGGTGATCGGCTGGTTGATGCGCTGAACCTTCAAGTGCAGGCCTATATGAAAACAGTATCAGGGCTGGATATTTATAACTTGCAGGTGAGTGATGTCTTGGCGGGTTTTTCTGAAGCCGAAACATTAATTAACCAACTGTCTCAGCTGCAGCAACATAACCTCAATGCTCTTGAGGCCTCGATACAGCAGCGGGTAGAGGGGCAGATAAAACAGCGCAACCGCTCCACCATGATCATTGTATTAGCGATATTTGCCATGTTGCTGGGTGTTGGCTGGTTTTATCGACAGAATAATAGAGCCTTTATGCAACTGAGTAAATCGGAATACCTGATGAAGCGGGTGCTGGATACCATTCCGGTACGGGTATTCTGGAAAGATCTTGATGGTTGCTATTTGGGGTGCAATGTTCTGTTTGCCCAAGATCTGGGTACGACTCCGGACGGTGTGATCGGTAAAAGCGATCATGAGATTGCTTGGCGTGATGATGTTGAGGCGTGTAGGGCGGATGAGCGGGTGGTGATGGCGAGTGGTATCGCAAACATTGGCCGAGAAGAGCGGGTTAAAAATTACCAGGGCGAAACGGTTTGGCTAGAGAGCAGTAAAATACCACTGATAAGCAGTAAAGGTGCAGTGGTCGGTGTGCTCTGTGTCTTTCAGGATATTACACAGCGCAAACAGTCCGAGCTGGATCTAGTCGACAGTGAAAAACAGCTGCGCACCGTGGTCGATACGATGGCCGATGCGCTGATCGTGTTTGAAGAGAAGGGTCAGATTCACTCCTTTAACTATGCCGCTGAAAAGATATTCGGCTACTTTTCCGAGCAGGTGATCACACGCCATATTGCTACTTTGATTCCTGAGTTGCAGAGTGATGACCTGTTAACGGAGAGTGCTCAAGAGTCCGGTCATGTGGTGGGTGCACATTTCAAAGTAAACGCACGGCGTTGCAACGGTGAAAACTTCCCGGCAGAGCTCTCTGTTTCCGCCATGGAGACCGGGGGCGAGCGCCTGTATACGATTGTGGTGCGTGATATTACCGAGCAAAATCGTAATGAGAGGCTAAAGGATGCCTTTGTTTCAACGGTTAGCCACGAGCTGCGAACCCCTCTCACTTCGATACGCGGCTCACTTGGCTTGGTGTTGGGCGGTGTCACTGGCGAACTGCCTGAAAAGGCGCTGGGTATGCTGCAACTTGCCAGTAACAACACCGAGCGGCTATTGCTGCTGATTAATGACATTCTTGATATTCAGAAAATCGAAGCGGGTGAGGTGGTGGTAGAGATGGCACAGATTGAGGTCGGTGAGGTGCTCGCCACTATTTTGGCCAATAACCAAGCCTATGCAATGCAATATGGGGTCACTTTTAAGCTGAATGTGATTGATTCAGAGCTGAAAGTCAGTGCCGATGTGGGGCGCTTAAATCAGGTGATCAGTAATCTGCTCTCCAATGCAGCCAAGTTTTCACCGAAAGAGGGGCTAGTTGAGGTCTCAGCAGAGCAGCAGGGTAATGAGTATGTGCGGATTAGCGTTGCAGACCAAGGGTGCGGGATTTCATTGGATTTTCAGGATAAGTTATTTGATAAGTTTACCCAATACGATAGCTCTGATGTGCGTGAAAAAGGTGGCACTGGGCTGGGTATGACGATTACCAAGGCGTTGGTGGAAAAGATGGGTGGTGAAATTAGTTACGATACCGTTGAAGGCGAAGGCACCACTTTTTATGTGGACCTTAAACGGGGTTGAGCAGCGTGTTGTTGGGCGCGTTCGCGGTAGGCGTTCATTACATATTTTAAGCGCTCTTCACGGTCGTTGTTGGGGTTTTGCATGAATTCAGCCGTTGCACGGTACATCTGCCACATCCACCACTCTTGGTTTTCGGTATCTGTCATTGTCTCTCTCCTATGATTTTTTACTTATGAACGCTCATATTGAAACACTGGAGTGTGACGTTTAGATGAAAGATAAAGGTAACTATTTAGCGTATTCATCTTTTGCCCTAACTCTTCGTTATTTTTGTGCTCAATCGGTTACATACTCCCTATTGGCTCCCTCTTTGCGTGCGAAAATGCCTCGGTCTGAGGCAAAATATAAACATGCTGAGTAGTTACAGGTTAAGGTGAATTTCCTCCCTCAATTTATGTCAAATAGCACTACACTAGGAGTGCTGTTATTGAATTCACAGTCAGTTGCCATGTGCGTAGGGGAGGTGGAAAATGAGAAAAGAGTTACCCGTAGATAAACCGCTTGCAGAGAAAGATTTACAACTGATTGATGCCTACTGGCGTGCCGCCAATTACCTCTCGGTGGGGCAGATCTACCTGCTGGATAATCCGCTTCTCAAAGAGCCGCTAAGAGTCGAACATGTTAAGCCACGGCTGCTCGGCCATTGGGGCACGACTCCAGGGTTAAATTTTATCTATGTTCACCTGAATCGACTTATCAAACGTGACGACCTGAATGTTATCTATCTTGCAGGTCCTGGGCACGGCGGCCCTGGCTTGGTGGCGAACACCTATCTTGAAGGCACCTATAGCGAGTTTTACCCCAATATTAGTCAAGATGCGGCAGGCTTGAAGCGACTGTTTAAACAGTTCTCATTTCCCGGCGGTATTCCTAGCCATGTTGCACCTGAAACACCGGGTTCAATCCATGAAGGGGGTGAGCTGGGTTATGTACTCTCCCACGCCTATGGCGCGGTATTCGACAACCCTGATCTGATCGCCGCCTGCGTAGTGGGTGATGGTGAGGCCGAGACCGGCCCACTGGCGACCGCCTGGCACTCTAACAAATTCCTAAACCCGGCGAATGATGGTGCGGTATTGCCCATACTGCATCTCAATGGCTATAAAATTGCCAACCCGACTATATTGGCGCGCATTAGCCACGATGAGCTGGAAAAACTGTTTATCGGCTATGGTTACCAACCCTACTTTGTCGAGGGCTCTGACCCCCAGCAGATGCATCAACAGATGGCGGCAACGCTGGATGTGGTGATCGGTGAGATTAAAGCTATTCAGCAAAATGCCCGGTTGAATGGAGATAAAACCCGCCCCCGCTGGCCGATGATTATTTTGCGTTCACCCAAGGGGTGGACCGGGCCAAAAGAGGTGGACGGTCAAAAAGCGGAGGGGTATTGGCGCTCGCACCAAGTTCCGTTTGGTAATCTAGCGGGTGAGCCGGCGCACCTTAAACTGCTTGAAAAGTGGATGAAGAGCTACCAGCCAGAGACGCTGTTTGATGATAACGGCACGCTACTCGAAGAGATTGCCCTGTTGGCACCCGAGGGGGATCACCGTATGGGGGCGATCCCTCATGCTAACGGTGGCCAACTGCTCAAGGATCTGCTAATGCCCGATTTTAAAGATTATGCATTGCCGGTTAGCTCGCCCGGGCAGAGTACCGGTGAGGCGACGAGAGCCATCGGTGGCCTGCTTCGGGATGTGATGAAACTCAATCTGGATGCAAAAAACTTTCGGGTGTTTGGCCCAGACGAAACCGCCTCCAACCGACTGGGTGCACTGTTTGAAGTGAGCAACCGCGCCTGGCAGGCGGAGCAGTTGCCGGAAGATGATCACCTTGCGGTTGATGGGCGTGTCATGGAGATTCTCAGTGAACACACCTGTCAGGGGTGGCTGGAGGGGTATCTGCTCACCGGTCGACACGGCTTTTTCTCCTGCTATGAAGCGTTTATTCACATTATTGATTCCATGTTTAACCAGCACGCCAAATGGCTTAAGGTGACCCGTAACGAGATTCCGTGGCGACGCCCCATCGCTTCGCTTAACTACCTGCTAACCTCCCACGTCTGGCGGCAGGATCACAACGGCTTTTCCCATCAGGACCCTGGCTTTATTGACCATGTGGTGAATAAAAAGGCCGATATTATTCGTGTCTACCTGCCGCCAGATGCCAACACTCTGCTCTGTGTCACCGATACCTGCCTGCGCTCAAAAAACCTCATTAATGTTATTGTCGCGGGAAAACAGCCGCAACTACAGTGGCTTGATATGGATGCCGCCATCAAACACTGTAGTAGCGGAATCGGTATCTGGTCGTGGGCCAGTAATGATCAGAGTGGCGAGCCGGATGTGATTATGGCCTGCGCCGGAGATGTGCCGACACTTGAGGTTTTAGCGGCAGTAGAACTGCTGCGCCAACACCTTCCCGAGCTGAAAGTGCGGGTGGTCAATGTGGTTGACCTGATGACACTGCAACCGCAAAGTGAACACCCCCATGGCCTAGCAGATAGAGATTTTGATGCACTGTTTCCCGCCAATACACCGATAATATTCGCCTACCACGGCTACCCCTGGTTGATTCACCGACTCACCTATCGCCGCACCTGTCACCACCATCTGCACGTGCGCGGGTATAAAGAAGAGGGTACCACCACCACGCCTTTTGATATGGTGGTATTGAATGAGATGGATCGTTTCCATCTGGTGATGGATGTAATTGACCGTGTTCCTTCGCTGGGTTCGCAAGGGGTCTATCTGAAACAGAAAATGCGCGATAAACTGTTGGACCATAAAGCGTATATTATGCAATATGGACAAGATTTAGCGGAGATTCGTGACTGGTCACTCTCCATCCCCTGCAAGTCTGAGGAGTCAGCACATTATACAGAGCCTTCTTAATCGACAGCTGAGCCGAAAAACATTATTGCTGGCCGCCTGGATAGTGCTGTTGCTGGTGCTCTTTATCTACAGTGTGCAGCCGCCACGCCACTCGATGGCGAGCGATATTAAACAGGCAGTATCCACCGCACTACAAGTTGCCCCGGTTCAGTTCGAGCAGCAGGTTAAGCCTATTCTTGAACGGCGCTGCGTGGTGTGCCACGGCTGCTATGATGCACCATGTCAGTTAAAGCTCTCCTCAATTGAAGGGTTGTATCGGGGAGCCAGTGATGAGCGTATCTATGAAGCGAAACGTCTCACCTCCATGCAGCCGACACGACTCTTTATTGATGAAAAAACCACACAAGAGTGGCGGCAGCGTGGCTTCTCTCCCGTGCTGAATGAGGCGCAACCGACAGCGGAAAATAATTTAAAAAACTCAGTGATGTACCATCTGTTGCGACTAAAGCAGCAGAATCCGCAGCCAACCGAAGACCAATTACCGGAAAGCTTTACCTTGGGGATCGATCGTAAAGAGAGCTGCCCTACCCTAGAGGATATTGAGGAGTTTACACAGCAAAAACCGCACTGGGGGATGCCGTATGCGATGCCCAACTTATCAAATAGCGAGTACCAGACGTTGGTCTCCTGGTTGGCGCAGGGGGCATCCTCTTTACCGCCACCCACCTCCTCTGCGGGGGTGGTGCCGCAAATAGAGGCGTGGGAGCGCTTCTTTAACCACTCCTCTCGCAAGCAGCAGCTGGTGAGTCGTTATCTGTACGAGCACCTCTTTCATGCGCATATTCACTTTTCCGAATCGCCTGAAAGGGAGTTTTATCGCTTGGTGCGCTCCACAACACCGCCGGGTGAGGTGGTGGATGAGATCGCCACGCTAAAGCCCTATGATGACCCGGGCGAGACTCCTTTTTACTATCGGTTATTGCGCTACCACCCCGCCATCGTAACCAAAAGCCACACCGTCTACACACTCTCCGATCAGCGTATGCAGCGCTATCGTGCGCTGTTCTTAACACCTGATTATGAGGTGGATCAGCTCCCCACTTACCAAGAGAAATCAGCCTCAAATCCATTCAAAACATTTGCCGCCTTGCCTATCGAATCACGTTATCGATTCTTGCTGGATGATGCCTATTTCTTTATTGAAGGCTTTATTAAAGGCCCGGTCTGTCGTGGGCAGGTCGCCCTAGATGTGATTGAGGATCAGTTCTGGGTGCTGTTTTTCGATCCGGATCAGCCGGTGATGACCAATAGTTCTCAATTCATCGATGCGATGGCGGATGAGCTGCAAGTGCCCTCGGATGACAGTAATCTGGCGTTGCTGCGTATCTGGACGGACTACTGGCGTGGCCAGCGGCGCTACATGGAGAAAAAAGAGGCGTGGTTCAAAACCGTAGGGACGCACGATTTAAGCGATGCGATGAATTATATTTGGGATGGCGAGGGGGAGAACCCGAATGCGGCGCTGACGGTATTCCGACATTTCGACAGCGGCTCGGTCTCCTACGGTTTGGTGGGAGAGGAGCCTGAAACCACCTGGATACTCGATTACCCGCTGATGGAGCGTATTCACTATCTTCTAGTGGCCGGTTTTGATGTTTATGGCGGCCTTGGGCATCGTGTCAGCGCCCGCATCTACATGGATTTTTTGCGTATGGAGGGGGAGGACTATTTTCTCGCCTTTCTTCCGGCGGAGCGGCGCAAGGCGATTCGTGATAGCTGGTATGTTGGCCAACGCAGCACCATTGATGAGCTGTTTTCCGCACCACAAGCGTGGTTGAGCAGTGAGGCGGTGATGGGCTATCAAACCGATAATCCGCAACAGGAGCTTTACCAACAGATCAAAAAAAGGCTCTCAGCGGTGGCAGAACAGGCCAACGCAATGAATGAGTGTGGTCGTGCGGTGTGTCGCGAGCGCGCCTCTCCAGCGGCAGAAAAACGGGCGGATAACGCCATGGCGAGGATCGCCCAACTCCAAGGTGAAAAGTTACACGCCTTTCCGGATGTTGCCTTTGTGCATATCAAAACGGAGAGGCCGGAAGATGATTTCGCCTATACCCTGATTCGCAATAAGGCCTATAAAAATGTAACCTCTTTTCTGGCGGATGAGCATGAGCGGGATCGAGCCGATATTGCTCAAGACTCATTAACCATCGTCAACTGGCTGGAAGGGGCTTACCCTAACTTCTTCTTTTCCGTCGCGTTGTCTGAGGTCGAGCAGTTTGCCCAGCAGTGTGCAGCGATTACTAATCGTGAAGATTTTGAAAAATTTGTAGACCAGTACGGCATCAGGCGAACGCACCCCGATTTTTGGCAGCAGGCGGATTGGTTTCAAGATGAGTATGCGCGAAACAAGCCCATTTCATCGGGGTTGTTCGATCTTAACCGCTATCAAAACCATTGAGTAAATTACAATTTATATTTGAATCAATATGACTAAAAAACTAAAAATAAGCGATATTCGGGATAACTTCTCTCTCAGTTATTTTAATCGTGGCAGAAACTATTTCAACACAGATCAGGTGGTCTCCGTTACGGTACTCGATGAAGATGAAAACAGCGTAGTACTGGAGGCCGTTACCTTGGGAAGCGGCCGGCACAGCTACCAACAAACGATTGATATTACATGGGATGATGGTGGGGTCATTATTGCCGGAAGCTGTAGCTGTCCGGTTGCGTTCGACTGCAAACATATGGTGGCGGCCTGTTTGCAATATCAGGCTGATTTCGCTCCCGCACAGCACAAAAAAGTATCAGGTGATGCCTGCATGGCCTGGCTGGATGAGTTCGTAGAGGGGGCGGGTTACAGTGAAAACCGGGGTGATAAAGATTTTTTACTCTATCTGCTAACACCGGCAACTAAACCCGGGCAGCTCACCGTGGAGCTATTGGTCACACGTCACCTAAAGCGGGGCGGATTGGCCAAGGGGCGCACCATCAATCTGGGGCAAATCTCTAACGAATACTACTCTCCTGATTATCTACAAGAGGCGGATAAGGATATTGTTCGCCTGCTGGAGGCGTGTCCGAAAAAGAGCTGGGTAGCACCGCTGATTCTGGAGGGTGAGGTGGGCTTTGCCGCCATCCTTAAAATGGTGGAGTCGGAACGCTGCCACTTCAAGGAGAGAACCAGCCCTGTGGTTCAGCTGGGCGATGCGCGTACGCTCAATCTCGAATGGTTGCGCGACCAAGCGGACAATGCTCGACTCAAATGCAGCGTAGTGGGTGGTGGTGAGCCGCTAGTGACCACCCCAGTACTCTATCTTGACCGAAAAGAGGGTCTGGTGGGCCTGTTAAAAGGTGCTGATTACACCGTGAAACAGATGAAAAAACTGCTCACGCCACCCAGTGTGCCTGCGGCCTACCTGAGTCGCTTTAGTCAAAAAATGGTGGTTACCCTGCCCGATAGCATACCGCCGCCAGAAAAAGTCGAAACCATCGAGATCAAACAGCCGCCGCAGCCGCGCATTCGCCTCACGGCAGAGCGTGGCCCAGAGCGTGCTATTCACCGTATCAATCTGGACTTTCTCTATGGCGACTATCAGCTGCCAGCACTCCCCTTTAATGAGGTTGAGAACCTCTCAACAGAGCGCGCCATTGTACGGGTGTGGCGCGATCAAGAGAGCGAATGGGCGGCTATTGAGTCTATCCAGCAGTATGGCTTCGAAGCTTTTCATCATGAGAGTGGGGAGGGTCTTTTCTTTCTCAGTCGTGCAGAAAACTATCTGGATGCGGTATCCCGTTGGCAGGACTTTATAGAGCAGGTGCTGCCCCAACTGGCTGAAGAGGGTTGGCTGATTGAGCAGGATGAAAGCTTCCAGCTGACCTTTCATCAATCGGATGAGTGGTTTGGCGAGGTTGATGAGGGTAATGACTGGTTTGATCTGCGTTTTGATATTGAGATTAATGGTGAAAAACGCCCGCTGCTACCGCTGATTACGGCGGCATTAACGCGCTATGACGATCCGCAACAACTACCTGAAACCCTTACCATTCCACTGGACAACAGCGAATACCTGATGATCTCCAGAGAGAAGATTCAACCGATTCTGGATATTCTCTACGAGCTTTATGATGGCGAAAGTCTTAGCGGTGATGGCTCACTACGCATGTCGCGCTTTGATGCCGGGCGGGTGGATGAGCTAGCACAGCTGAGTAATGAGTCACTATGGCAGGGCGGCGAGGCGCTGCGTGAGTTGGGGAGAAAGCTAAATAATTTTGAGGGTATTCAGCCGGTAGAGACTCCCAAGGGGTTGCAGGCCGAACTGCGGGACTACCAACAGCAAGGGCTTAACTGGTTGCAGTTTTTGCGCGAGTATCAGTTTGGCGGCATTCTGGCCGATGATATGGGGCTGGGGAAAACCGTTCAGACCCTCGCACACCTGCTATTAGAGAAGGAGCAGGGGCGCATGACCGGCCCCTGTCTTATCGTTGCACCCACCAGCTTGATGAGCAACTGGCAGCGTGAAGCCGCCCGCTTTGCACCCGCGCTTAAGGTGGTTATTTTGCAAGGTGCTGAGCGCCACCAACACTTTGATGATATTGAACAGTATGACCTAGTGCTCAGTACCTACCCGCTACTGGTGCGTGATGAAAGCGTGCTGCTAAAGCACCATTACCACTATCTTGTGCTGGATGAGGCGCAGGTGATCAAAAACCCCAAAGCGAAAGCGGCGCAGGTGGTGCGTAAAATTGAGTGTAACCACCGCCTCTGTTTAACCGGCACACCCATGGAAAATCACCTGGGTGAACTATGGGCACTGTTTGACTTCCTCTCCCCTGGCCTACTTGGTGACTCGCGGCAATTTAACCAACTGTTTCGCGTGCCCATCGAGAAAAATCAAAACTATGAACAGCAGCAACGGCTCAGTAAGCGGGTAGCCCCCTTTATGTTACGTCGCTCCAAAAGTGAAGTGGCCAGCGAGCTACCCGAAAAGAGTGAGATCATTCAAACGGTCTCCTTAGGCGGCAAACAGGCGGCGCTCTATGAGAGTATCCGTATCTCAATGGAGAAAAAAGTACGCGAAGCGATTGCCAGCAAAGGGTTGGCACGCAGCCACATCACCATCCTAGATGCGCTGTTAAAGCTGCGCCAATGCTGTTGCGATCCGCAACTGCTCAAACTGAAGCAGGCCAAGGCAGTCACCTCATCCGCCAAATTGGATCTATTGATGACGATGCTGCCGGAGATGGTGGAAGAGGGGCGGCGTATTCTGCTGTTTTCATCGTTTACCCAGATGCTGGGTATCATCGAACAGCAGCTGATAAAACACTCGATTAGCTACAGCAAACTGACCGGCCAAACACGCAAGCGTGATGAGGCGATTGAGCGCTTCAAAAGTGGTGGGGCAGCTGTTTTTCTAATTAGCCTGAAAGCGGGCGGCGTTGGTTTAAACCTCACCGAAGCGGACACCGTTATCCACTATGACCCCTGGTGGAATCCCGCCGCCGAAAATCAGGCAACGGATCGAGCCCACCGAATTGGCCAAAACAAAGCCGTGTTTGTCTATAAATTGATTACTGAAAACACCCTGGAAGAGAAAATTATTACCATGCAGGCAAAGAAGCAGGCATTGATTGAAGGTGTCTACAAAAAAGGTGCGGCCGCAGACCAAGTGAAACTCAGTAGTGATGATCTAAAAGCGCTGTTTGCACCACTGGCTGAGGTGTGATGATGAAAATAGAGGCACTTAATTCATTGCTTTCAGGTCTGAAGGGAGCAGAAGCTAGCTATCCCTTCGGCCCAGAAGCGCTGGTTTATAAAGTCATGGATAAAATGTTTGCGCTGGTTTGTGAAGAAGAGCCAGCCTCACGGCTCACACTGAAATGCTTACCCGCAGATGGCGAGAGTCTAGTGTCACTGTATGAGTCGATCTCACCGGGTTATTACATGAATAAAAAACATTGGATCACCCTCTCTCTGGATGGGGAGGTGGCTGATGAGATGATTATAGCGCTGGTGAAGGGGTCATACGAAATGGTGGTGAGCAAGCTGACTAAAGCAGATAAGCAGCAGCTTGCAGAATTACCCGGGTGAAATAAAAAAGGCGACATCCTGTCGCCTCTCTTCCAAGGACTCCTGCCCCGCGCACGTCACTATGCTCGATTCATCCTTGCGGTCACTCCCTGTCTGCCATCCTTTGCTATCAAGTCCATTTCCTCCCACTCCATGTCATAATGATAGCTATGATTACGCCATACAAAACCTCTTTAATAAAGGGGTAGGAGCCTCCCACTTAGCAAAGAGGGGAGTTTTGCCAGAGTACAGATTAAACTATGAATATAACTCCCCTGCAAAAACTAAAGTCAGAGATATTGGAGAGTGCCGGGGTTTCGCTGTGGGTGAAACGGCTCGACCTTATCCACCCGGTGGTTTCGGGTAATAAGTGGTACAAACTTAAATACAATCTATCGGCAGCCCAAGCCGAGGGCGCGACGACGGTGCTGAGCTTTGGTGGTGCCTACTCCAACCATATCCATGCCTTGGCAGGCGCTTGTAAAATGCTCGGCCTCTCCTCTATTGGTGTGATACGAGGCGAGGCGCACACGCCACTGAACAGAACCCTGCAATATGCTGAATCGTGCGGTATGCGGCTCCACTACCTTAATCGTAGCGATTATCGGCTTAAACATACCGATGCCATTCAGCAGCGGCTCAAAGATAAATACGGTGATCTGTATATCGTGCCCGAAGGGGGAAGCAATGCGTTGGCACTCAAAGGGGTCGCTGAGCTGATTCCTGAGTTGGGCGATCATTACGACCGACTCTGTTGCGCTTGCGGCAGTGGTGGCACATTGGCCGGGTTAATTGCTGGCTTGGATGGCCATAAACAGTTGGAAGGGTTTGCCGCGCTAAAAGGGGCCGATTTTTTATATGCAGATGTGCGTCGTCTGCTGTCAGAAGCCGGTTTTATTGATCCCAATAACTGGCAAATTAATCTCGACTACCACTTTGGCGGTTTCGCAAAAACAACGGCTGAATTGCTGGCGTTTATTCGCCAATTTGAAGTTGAGCAGGGAGTAGTGCTCGAGCCGCTCTACACAGGAAAGCTATTTTACGGGCTGTTTGAGCGAATAAAGGCCGGTGCATACCCTCAAGGAACGCGTATCATTGCACTGCACAGTGGCGGTTTACAGGGGATAAACCGGCAAGGGGAATAGTTTTGACCTCACGCTACTCAGTGCTATATTAGGGTTTTCTAATTTACAAAAAGAGTGAACAATGAGCTACCAAGTAATTGCCGCCAACCAAGTGACCTCGCTACTGCAACACCCTGAAATTGTTGTACTCGATATGCGCGACAGCAACGCTTACGTTGCAGGGCATATTGATCATGCCATTCAGGCCACTGAAGAGCATGTGATGAGAGTGATCGATGAGCAGGATGCCGAGTCACCGGTGCTGGTCTATTGTTATCACGGTATTAGCAGTCAAAAAATGGCCGAATACCTCGCTAGCCAAGGGCTGAACCATGTTTTCAGCTTAAAGGGTGGCTGGGGTGCCTGGTGTTTGTATAACCCCTAATTCTCGATAATATGTGAGTCCGTCTTATGCCACACCTTCTGATTATCGGCTCTGTCTGGCCTGAGCCGCGCTCCTCCGCAGCAGGCGTTAACATGATGACGCTCATTGAGCTGTTTGCAGAGCAGCCGTGGACCATCACCTTCGCCTCAGCAGCCAACCCAACGGAACATAGGGCAGATATTGAAGCGCTGGGTGTCACGGCCGCAGCGATTAAGCTCAACAGTGACTGCTTTGACTCATTTATTGCGCAGCTAAAGCCCGATGTAGTGCTGTTCGACCGCTTTATGACCGAAGAGCAGTATGGCTGGCGGGTAGCAGAGCAAGCACCCGAAGCGTTGCGCATTCTGGATATGGAAGATCTGCACGCCCTGCGCCTAGCGCGTCAACAAGCGTTTAAGCAGCAGCGACCCTTTGTATTGGATGATCTGCTAAGTGAAGTCGCTTGCCGTGAAGTGGCGGCGATCTACCGTTGTGACCTGAGCCTGGTGGTCTCTGATTATGAGATAGAGATATTGACGAAACAGCTGGGAGTGCCCGCCACGCTGTTGCACCACCAACCTTTTATGCTGGATGCGCCCATTGCAGCAGAGGCGCTGCCAAGCTTTGAACAGCGCCAACACTTTTTGGCCATCGGTAATTTCCGCCACCCACCCAATTGGGATTCGGTATTGTGGCTAAAACAGACCCTGTGGCCCGCCATTCGATGCGCCCTGCCTAAAGCAGAGCTGCACATCTACGGTGCCTACCCACCTCCCAAAGCCACTCAACTTCACAACCCCAAACAGGGCTTCTATGTGGATGGCTGGGTAGACGATGCACGGCAAGTGATGAGTGAGGCCAGAGTCTGCCTATCACCCCTACGCTTCGGAGCCGGCATAAAAGGCAAGCTAGCCGATGCCATGCGATGCGGCACACCCAATGTCACCACCACAATCGGTGCCGAGGCGATGCACGGTGAGCTTCCCTGGAGCGGGCTGGTTGCCGACGAAGTGAGCCATTTTGTGGAAGCGGCAGTCGCGTTGTACAGTGATCCGGTGCTATGGCAACAGAAACAGCGCGCAGGCTTTACCATTGTTGAACAGTTTTTCAATAAGAAGAACCGGGCTGATGCGCTGCTAGAAAAAGTGAGCCACTGCCTAGCGCAACGTGAACAGCGACGGCGCAACAATTTCACCGGGCAGATGTTGCAGCACCATCAATATAAAAGCACCCGCTATATGTCGCTGTGGATTGCAGAGAAACAGCGCTGA
>JALSJH010000079.1 GCA_026989455.1 Chromatiales bacterium
ACTGAGACTGAGACTGAGACTGAGACTGAGACTGAGACTGAGACTGAGACTGAGACTGAGACTGAGACTGAGACTGAGACTGAGACTGAGACTGAGACTGAGACTGAGACTGAGACTGAGACTGAGACTGAAACAGAAACAGAAACAGAAACAGAAACAGAAACAGAAACAGAAACAGAACAGCCTGATTCAGAAAGCCAAGCAGATGCTAGCAGTGATGACTCAGATAATGAAATTATCGAAATTTTCATCGAAGAGGCCAACGAACAGCTCAAGGTTATCTCTCAACAACTCCCTCTCTACGCCAACAACAGCAACAACCCAGCTGCCCTTGAAGAGATTCGCCGTGCTTTCCATACTCTAAAAGGGAGTGGGCGCATGGTCGATGCCATGGATATTGGTGACTTTGCTTGGAGTATTGAAAAAATACTCAATGAAAAACTTGAGGGAGAGGTTGGAGATAGCGAAGCGTTAGTTACACTAATTAGCGGTGCTGAAAAGCTTATTCCATCACTCATCACAGCATTTAGTAAAGGGGAGTCCCGCGCCACTGAAGTCGCCGCCTTTATCGAACAAGCACAAAAAACGCTATCAGAAGAGCCCACAGCCACTGAGCCAGAAGCCCGCGAAGTCGCCATTGATATAGAAGTAGATGAACCCATCGCCACCCCACCTGAGTTTGATGAGGTGACGGAGATATTTCTCGAGGAGGCGGTTGAGCTGCTAGGGCGCATTGATGCAACCCTGCATGAAAACCGGAACAATCGTGAAAGTGGTGACTGGATAGCTGAACTCCATCGAGACCTACACACCCTAAAAGGGAGTGCGCGCATGGCCAATGTCAGCTCAGTGGGCGACCTCGGCCATGAGCTGGAGTCTCTGCTTGAGCTGTTGCATGAGCAACAGAAAGGAGTTCCCAAGCCTCTAATGCTTTTCTTGCAGCAGGGGCATGACCAGCTGTTATCGATGATTGAAACTGTGCAGCAACATCGCACACCCGTTGCGGCAGACACCCTATTAGCACAGATTGAAGAGTGGATCGCCAATCCCGAGCTGTTATATCAGCGTGATGGCGATAAAACCGAAACCACGGATGACCATAATCACACCACGCATGAGCCCGTTTGGGTAGAGGCAAAACAGTCCGCTGGCGAACTTGTTCGGCTCCGTTCAGAGCTGCTCGACACCCTGGTTAACGACTCTGCAGAGCTGGGTGTCTTTCGGTCCCGCATTAGCCAAAAACTGAACTCTGCCAGCTCCAACCTAAATGAACTGCATCAGACCATCGCCCGTGTAAATCACCAGGTTCGCAGCTTGGAGATCGAAGCTGAAACCCACATGCAACACCGGAGTGTCGAGCTCAATACTAGCCAATATGATGATTTTGATTCGCTGGAACTGGATCGGTTTTCTAACATTCACCAGCTGGCTCGTAGCCTGACAGAGGGGATGAGCGACCTTGAAAGCCTGCACAAACTACTGCAAAACCAGGTGCGTGATACTGAAATCCTCTTTGAGCAACAACAGCGTCGTCATAGTGAATTACATGACAATTTGATGCACACAAGATTGGTGCCCTTTTCCAGCATCACACCCCGACTGCGCCGTATTATTCGCCAAACCTCAGAAGCACTGGGCAAACAGGTTTCACTACAGATTATCAATGAACACATCGAGCTCGACCGCGCCATACTCAATCGCCTACTACCGGTATTTGAGCATCTGTTGCGGAATGCTGTTGATCATGGCATCGAGCCACCTAAACAGCGCCAAAAAAGTAAAAAGCCGAGAAAAGGCACCATTACCATCACCCTAGAGCAGATGGCAAATCAGATTGGTGTCCAATTAAGTGATGATGGCGCTGGCTTGATTCGTGACAAAATCATTCACAAAGCCGTCGCACTGGGGATGCTTAACCTACAAGATAGTCAGCAGCTCAGTGATGTTGATGTTTACCAGTATATTTTGGAACCGGGCTTTACAACTGCCAGCGAAGTGACGCAGATTTCCGGTCGTGGCGTGGGGCTGGATGTGGTCAACACCGAGATCAAACAGCTGGGCGGTTCACTGCAGTTACGCTCTACCCCCCAGCAGGGCATCACCTTCTCCATGGTGCTGCCACTCACGCTGGCGATACAACATGTCTTAATGGCCAAAGTTGCCGACTGCACCTATGGCTTACCACTGAATGGCTTTCTTGGTCTTGCCCGCATGAGTGGTGATCAATACCTTGCACAGCTAGAGACCGAACAGCCCACCCTGCATCACGACGGGGTGGACTACCAGCTGCTCTGCCTAGAAGAGGTAATGGGGCATAAGCGTGCTGAGAAGCTGCGCGCCAAGCAAGCCTATCTGCTGCTATACCGCCTTAATGACCACAACTTGGCACTGCATGCCGATCAGCTGCAAGGGCACCATGAAATCGTCATGAAGCCCCTAGGCCCACAAGCCAGCTCACTACCCTCTGTCGCAGGTGGCACCATCATGGCCGATGGCAACGTAGTGCTGATAATCGACCTGGCCGCCGCCTTGCGCACACACCTGACACACCACGGGAAAAAACTGACACTACGGCCACTTACTGAGCAAAACAAGGAGATGAAGTCAAAACTCTCTGTGATGATTGTTGATGATTCACTCACGGTAAGAAAGGTAAGTTCACGTTTTATTGAGCGAAATGGCATGCTTGCCAGCACCGCAAACGATGGTTTTGATGCGCTAGAGAAAGTTCAGGAGATACGTCCTGATATTATCCTGCTGGATGTTGAGATGCCACGGATGGATGGTTTTGAATTTGCCACACACCTGCGTAGTGATGAAAAGCTGAAAGAGACTCCGATTATTATGATCACCTCCAGAACCGGCGAAAAACACCGGGAACGTGCGGCACGCATCGGGGTCAATCGCTATCTGGGTAAACCCTACAACGAGCAGGAGCTGCTTGATAGCATCACCGAATTAACCGGCTGGGAGATAGGTAGTCATGAGTAATCAGCATATATTGCGTGCACAGCTCATCTATCTGAACCGATCAACCCTACTGCTGCCCAATATGGCGGTCGCAGAGGTGACTCGTTTTGATGGTCTCGAGCCACTCTCCTCTGCTCCTTTATGGGTACATGGACTGATTCAATGGCGCGGCCTCAGCCTGCCATTGATTGATATTGACGCACTCATAACCGGTGATAACGCAGTGCTCAATAAAAACCCGCGCATTGTGGTGCTCAACAGCATCAGCGATAATCGCGAAATATCTTTCATTGCAATTGCCGCCGCGGGCAACCCCCACCTGATGAAACTACTCGAGAGTGTTATCGATAATGAGCTCGCTGAAGAGCACAGCAGCCGCTACATACATGCCCAGTATCCTCTGGGTAAAAAAAATGTTTGGGTGCCCAACCTGCATGCCATTGAAGAGGTATTGGTTGGAGAAGTCTCTAATTTGATGGCTTGATTTTATACTGATAACGGCGCATCACCGCGACTAATAGCTGTTCTGCTAGCAACGTTTTTTTACCCATGGGCAGCGCCTCTCCCCCACCTTGCCAGTAGAGATCCAGTGCGTTTTTATCACTTTCAAAGCCACCTTCTGTGCCGCCGACCCGGTTAGCACAGATCATATCCAGCTTTTTATCCACCAACTTACTGCGCGCATATTGCTCCACAGCTTGCGTCTCAGCCGCAAAGCCCACCGTAAAGGGGCCATCTACCTGGTCGGCTACGGTGCGTAAAATATCCGGATTAGCGGTGAGCGTTAACAGCTGCTCAGATTCACCTTTTTTTATCTTTTGCTCAGAGAAGGTTGTGGGTCTGAAATCAGCAACCGCAGCGGCGGCAATAAAAATATCAACATCAGCAATATGAGAGAGCACGCAACGCTGCATATCACGGGCTGAGCGTACTTTTTTGCACTGTACCCCTGGCGGTGGAGCAAGTGCTACCGGACCGCTCACCAGTGTCACATCGGCCCCTAAATGCGCCGCAGCAGCGGCAACTGCGTAACCCATTTTTCCGGAACTGCGATTACCAATGTAACGCACCGGGTCAATATCTTCATAGGTCGGGCCTGCGGTCACCATCAGTTTGATACCCTTCATCGCAGATGCCGCTGTCAGCAGTCGCGACAAGCCATCAACCAACTCAGCAGGCTCCAACATTCGCCCCGCCCCCACCTCACCACACGCCTGTTCGCCACTCGCGGGGCCAAGGCAGTTGTAACCACGCCGTTGCAGCCGTGCAACATTGCTTTGAGTCGCCTCGTTTTGCCACATCAAACGATTCATCGCAGGCGCAATGGCAAGTGGCGCTGAGGTTGCCAAGCAGAGCGTCGTCAAGAGATCATCCGCCATGCCGGCCGCCAAACGCGCCAGTGTGTTCGCACTCGCCGGTGCGATCAAGATAGTATCTGCCCAGCGGGCCAATTCAATATGCCCCATGGATGCTTCAGCGGAAGAATCAAGTAGGTCAATATGCACCGGGTTACCGGTGAGTGCCTGAAAAGTCATCGGGGTAATAAACTCACAAGCCCCACGGGTCATCACCACCCTAACCTCTGCGCCAAGAGTGCCCAGCTGACGAACCAGATCGGCAGATTTATAGGCAGCGATACTGCCCGTCACCGCCACAATAATATGTTTTTTGTCGAGTACACTCATCAATATCATTAACAATTCAGGTTGTTTGCGTTATTTTATACAGGATTAGCCCAGATATTTCATGAATTGTTCAGGCTGTAAGCCTTTGCACATGAAGGGTCACTATGAGCTACAATTTATAGCTGAATTGAGCACCACCATAATACAGGGAGTGATTATGGCAATTACCGACTGGCCGAAGGAAGAGCGGCCCCGCGAAAAACTGCTGGCGCGAGGTGCCGATGCACTCTCCGATGCAGAACTTCTCGCGATTTTCTTGCGTACCGGCATCCGTGGAAAGACAGCGGTCGATCTAGCTCGCGAGCTGCTCAACGAATTTGGCTCACTCAACGCCCTGCTTCGCGCTGATCAGCAGCAGTTTTGCCAGGGTGCCGGGCTGGGTGAGGCAAAATATAGCCAGCTACAAGCGGTATTGGCAATGGGCCGCCGTTATCTTTTCGAGTCGCTACAACGGGGGGATGCCATTGCCAGCCCCGAGGCTACCCGGCAATTTTTGAGTGCCCGGCTACGTCACTATCGACATGAGGTTTTTGCCTGCCTGTTTTTAGACACCCGCCATCAAGTCATCCAGTTTGAAGAGCTTTTTAATGGCACCATTGATGGCGCGGCGGTCTACCCTCGAATTATCGTGCAAAAAGCACTTCAATATAATGCCGCCGCCGTGATATTGAGCCACAACCACCCTTCAGGTATAAAAGAGCCCAGCCTGGCAGACAAACAGATTACCCAGCAGATTTGCAACGCCTTAAAATTGGTTGATATCCGGGTATTGGATCACTTTATTGTGGGGGATGGTGAGGCGCTCTCTTTTGCCGAAAAAGGGTTACTGTAGGAGGGTGGGGGGAATCAAAGCACTCATTTTAACTCTTTTTTGTACTCATCAAAAATCGCCTTTAACGCATCAACCGCATCACTCACATCATCTTTTGATTTTGCTGGGTTCTGATCCGTTGTTGGGCTCTTATCCTCTGCTGGGGGTGAAGCCTTGCCCGTTGTTGGACTCTTCTCTGTTACCGGCACTCTGAGCACTGTGGGGTTTTTCACACTCACTGCCGCCTGTTTTTTCAAGGCGGGTAGTATTTTCTGGCTGGCACTCAACCAACGCATCAATATCATCGTAATATTATCAGCGCGGGGTGCTGATTGTTTTTCTGCCTCAGAGGCGAGTTTGCTGGCCATATCATCGACATAATAGCCATTGACCAGTGCCTCAATTTTCTGGTCACCCATCGCACTCCACAGCCCATCGCTACAGAGCAATACCATATCCCCCATTTTTAGCGGTACTGCCTTGCTAACACTAATCGATTTTATTGCCTCTAAACCACCCAGACAGCGGGTTACCCGGTGACGCTCAGGGTGGGTCAACGCTTGTTGAGCAGTCAACGAACCCTCTTGCATCAGCTCTTCTATCCGAGAGTGGTCGCGGGTTCGAAACATCAACTCACCCTGGCGAAAAAGGTAGAGGCGGCTATCGCCCACATGCGCCCACCAAGCCATACCCGCCTGAACCAGGCAGATAACCGCGGTCGTTCTGGGTTGGATCGGTGGCCGCTGGCGGAGACCCACACGGTTAATTTCAGCGTGGGAGTCCAGCACCAGCTTTTGTAAAAACGCGACCGGATTTTTTATTAGCCCCTGCTCTTTTTCAAATGAGGAGGCGACACAACGAATAACCGTTTGAGAGGCCAACAGCCCCCCAAGATGACCGCCCATGCCATCGGCAACCACCATTACCAGCGCCTCATCGTTAGAGAAGCTGCCATAGCTATCCTGGTTCTCTTTACGATTGCCAATACGAGTGACGGTACCAAGCTGATATTTCATCCTAGTCCTTATTAAAATTCGACAGTGCGGTGCGAATTTTGGTGAGGTTGTCACTCACCCACTCCATAAAGGCATCTTGTGAATCATCCACCGGGATATCATTTTCGCCATATCCATCATTCAACGCATTAAGAAACTCGTCAACACTCTGCGCCCGTAACAGCGGATCCGGCTCCATTGCCCAATCGATTGCTGTCAACAAGCTCTCTGAGTAGCGCTTTCGGTAAAGGGATAACATCGGCTTGAGCTTATCGTGCTCCATGCGCTGATTAGCTGGAATAGGGGACTCTCCTTCAATACAGGCGCGCATGGTGGTTCCAATCGCATAAATATCTGACCATGGGCCCATATAGCCGCCGGGCTGACACTGCTCATAAGGAGAGTAACCCGGTGATACCACTTGCCCCGGCTTATTTTGACGGCTGATATGTTGCTGGTGTACCGCACCAAAATCGAGAAGAACCGGCACCCCACCCCGACAGATATGAATATTGCTCGGCTTAATATCGAGATGGAGGATACCCATCGAGTGGATATGCTTGAGCCCCTCAAGCAGTCGGCTAAAGATGGTACGAATAAAGCGCTCGCTCATACCCCCTTTATGGTCGCGAATATAAGCGCGCAGATTCACCCCTTCGGTATAACCCATGACCATATAGACCGTCTCGTGGGCACTGAAAAAGTTATTCACATCAACAATGTTTTCATGTTTGATATTGGCTAAGGTGCGCGCCTCGTGAAGAAACAGGCTACGCCCTTGGTTAAACAAGGCAATATCCGCCTCGCTTTTCGGCACAACATTGCCACTCTCCTCACGCATCGCCAGCCGTCTGGGCATGTACTCTTTTATCACAACTTTTTGATTGCTATTTTCCAGCTCAGCCGCACTGTAGACCACGCTGAACCCACCCGTCCCTATCACCTCCTGAATCTGGTAATTATCGACGATGGTGCCCGCGTTGAGAGTTTTAACTTTTTGGCTCATAAAAAACTATCGGTTAAAGTAGGGTTTTCTTTGCATGCTAATTTGAATATTTTACTTCCTTAGCATGAAAAGGTGCGACGGGAAGTATAAATCGTGCAGCGCTCTCGGTATAGCTATAATAAGGTCTTTGCAAGAGGAAAACCCATGATCAGCAGCATGACCGCCTTTGCGCGCAGTGAAGCTCACACACCCCAGGGAGAGCTCATCTGGGAAATAAGGTCGGTTAACCAACGTCACCTTGATTGCCAACTCCGCCTTGCTGATGAATTTCGTCTCTTTGAACCCAAAATACGAGCACGCATCAACCGCCTTCTGAAGCGAGGGAAAATAGAGTGTCAGCTGCGTTTCCAGGCCAGCACCCCGGAGGAGGGTGGGTTTTCAATTAATGAGCCCCTGGCTCGACAACTGGCACACGCCAGCCGCACCGTGGATGGCTTTCTATATAGCCCGTCCCCTGTCAGCTCTCTTGAAGTAATGAAGTGGCCGGGGGTGCTGCAAGTTACACCGCTCGACCTTGAGCCACTTGAAGCCACCGCAATAGCACTACTAGATCAAGCGCTGCAACAACTGGTTGAAAATCGTCAGCGGGAGGGGAGCAGCCTGCAACAACTGATTGAGCAGCGCGCTGATGGCATTCAACAGCAGCTCGACTTGATTCGTCAGCGGATGCCGCAAGTCCGCAGTGCCATCAAAGACCGCCTACAACAAAAGCTAGCTGAACTGAGTGAGGTGTTTGATAATAACCGCCTCGAGCAGGAGGTGCTGTTACTGGTACAGAAGAGTGATATTGATGAGGAGTTGGACCGTCTTGAGGCGCATCTTAAGGAGGTTGCTCATATTTTCGCCAAAGGCGGTCTCTGTGGTCGCCGACTCGATTTCCTGATGCAGGAGTTCAACCGCGAAGCCAATACCATTGCCTCAAAGTCAGTGGATACAGAGATCACCCGCGCCGCACTCGAGCTTAAAGTGCTGATTGAACAAGCTCGCGAGCAGATACAAAATATAGAGTAAAAAAGCGCCCTAATAAAAAACCCCCGCCAAAAGTAATATTTGACGGGGGTTTAAACGGAAACAACCCGCTTAGTGATTATTTATCAGCTCACTCTCAGTACTGACGGTTTTGGTAATCAGTCCCATTATTATAATAACCAGCGGCAGTATGGTGAAAAAAGCTACAATCCCATAAAAGGGTATAGTCAGGTGTTCCATGGCAACGATCCTCTCTCTAGTATATATAGTTATAATGAGAGCTTTGCCCAATTCATATTTCCCGCTCCAGCGGCGTTAAAAAGAGCCCCAAAATCCTCATTTACTCCAGTAAACTCCGGTTTTTCGACCATTTTTTCCTTGCTGGAACGAAAACTATTTCTCGTGCAAAGCCCTCATAATATTATACCGGTCGCCAATGACAGGATCCCCATAACCCTTTTTTGCCACTCGCGTTCAGACCGGATGAATCGAATCTAGTCGCTTTCTTGAGTGGTGTCCATACATTTCAACCCCCAATTTGCAATATTGATAAAAATAGTCAATCTTTATCTATCTCATTGTCTTTTAAGACAAAAGATACCAGTGTCTATAGAGTTTAAGATGCCTTATTCACAGGCAAGCTGAATACCTTGCCACGCCACCTCAGCAAGGTGATCAATTTCATCGGTAGAGATCACATAAGGGGGCATGAAGTAGATCACATTACCCAGCGGGCGTAACAGCGCCTGGTGCTTAAGCGCATGTCGATAGACAGTCAATCCACGTCGCTCTTGCCACGGGAATGGCTCGCGACTCTTTTTATCTTTTACCATCTCAATCGCCAACACCATACCCGTTTGGCGTACTTCGGCGACATTTGGGTGCTCCGCAAAGTGCGTGGTCGCCTGCTGCATGTGACGCGCAAGGTGGCGATTACTCTCAATCACATTATCCTGCTCAAAAATATCAAGTGTCGCCAACGCTGCACGACAAGCCAGAGCATTGCCGGTGTAGCTGTGAGAGTGCAAAAAGGCTTTCAAGGTGTTGTAGTCGTCATAAAAGGCGTCATATATTTTATCGGTAGTCATGGTCACTGAGAGGGGAAGATAGCCGCCGGTAAGCCCTTTAGAGAGGCACATAAAGTCCGGCGTAATATCAGCCTGTTCACAGGCGAACAAGGTGCCGGTACGGCCAAAGCCCACCGCGACTTCATCGGCAATCAGGTGCACATTGTGACGATCACAGGCCTCACGCAACAACTCAAGGTAGACGGGGTGATACATACGCATATTGCCCGCACACTGGATCAGAGGCTCAATAATAACCGCACACACCTCATCGGCGTGCTGCTCTAGTGTCTGCTCCATCTGTACAAACATGCGGCGGCTATAAGCCTCTTCACTCTCACCCTCATCACGATAGAAACAGTCGGGAGAGGCAACGGTAATCGGCTCTAGTAGCAACTCAGCATAGATCTCTTTATAAAGCGCCACATCGCCCATCGCCAGCGCGCCCAAGGTCTCGCCATGGTAGCTGTTGGAGAGATTGATAAAGCGCTTCTTTTTATTCTGCCCAGTGTTGTACCAGTAGTGGAAGCTCATTTTAAGTGCCACTTCAACCGCCGAGGAGCCATTATCCGCATAAAAGCAGCGATTGAGTCCTTCAGGTGTCAGCTTAATGAGGCGCTCAGCCAGCTCAATGGCAGAGTAGTGGGTAAAACCGGAGAGAATCACATGTTCCAGATCTTCCATCTGCTGACGCAGCGCGGCATTAATGCGTGGGTTGGCATGGCCGAAAATATTAACCCACCACGAGCTAATGGCATCGATATAACGATTACCATCAAAATCCTCCAGCCAGACCCCTTCGCCCCGTTTAATCGGTGTCATGGGTAACCACTCATGGTCTTTCATCTGGCTACAGGGGTGCCAGATGGCCGCAAGGTCACGTTGAATCAGATCAGCGTTATTCATAACAGTTCCTATTTATCGGTGAGGGTAGCTCGGACTCAATAGCGGCTTACGCCCTAGTCTCCAGATAGAAATAGGGTTACATATTGCGAGTGAAGCTATCTGTTAAAACCGCTATAGTGGTGTGATGTCTGAATCATTCTACATCCCCCCCGCCAAACTTCAATGGCAAGAGCAGACACCTCGCGCAGCCGACTATGATGACATCTACTTCTCCCAGGGTTTAGGGCCAGAGGAGAGTCATTACGTCTTTTTAGAGCAGAACCGCCTGCCACAGCGCTGGAGAGAGGGTAGTCACTTTACCATTGCCGAGACCGGCTTTGGCACCGCACTTAACTTTTTACTGACCTGGCAGTTGTGGCGTGAAAATAGCCAACCTAATCAACGGCTACACTTTATATCGGTAGAGGGCCACCCACTCACCCGCGACGATTTATGCCGTGCAACCACGGCATGGCCATCACTGCAACCGCTGGTAAAACAGTTATTGGCGGCGTATCCCGCGCTGGTGACAGGCACCCATCGCTTACAACTTGAGGATGGCGTAAGCTTAACCCTGTTATTTGGCGATGTCAGTGAGGTATTGCCCAGCCTACATGCTCGGGTTGATGCTTGGTTTTTGGATGGATTTGATCCAGCAAAAAACCCCGCAATGTGGCGTGATGAGCTCTACCAGCAGATGGCTAGACTCACTGCACCTCAAGGTACTTTTGCAACCTTTACCGCCGCTGGAAAAGTACGACGGGGTCTACAAGCGGTGGGCTTTGAGGTGCAAAAGGTTAAGGGTTTTGGCCGCAAGCGAGAGATGCTTCGGGGCTTACTACCGCGCCCCACTAAATCCACCCCTAAAGCCCCCTGGTTCGAGTTGCCCAAGCCTGCACTCAAAGCAAATTCAACACCACGCGCCGTGGTCATTGGTGCCGGTATTGCCGGGGCCGCCTGCGCATACCAGCTCGCACGCCACGGCTGGCAGGTCTCTGTAGTAGATAAACACCCCGCTCCGGCGCAGGGTGCCTCCGGTAATCCAGCAGGCGCTTTCTATCCACCATTAAATCGTGATTCAAGCCCTTACTCGCGCTTCTATTTAAGTGCTTTTCTCTACACCACACGCTGCTTCTCGCAGTGGCAAACGGCAGGTAAATCATTTGGCCTACTGGGTAAAGGGCTACTGCAACTGGCTTATAATGATTTACTGCAACAGCGCCAGCAGCACATTATCAAGCGGCTAGGAGAGAGTGCCATTGCACTGCCCGTTAATAGCGAGCAGGCCAGCGAATACAGCGGTATTCCACAACATGCTGGTGGGCTTTTCTTCCCCCAAGGTGGTTGGTTAGACCCTCGCAAATTGTGTGAATTTTTATTACAGGAATCACAGGCAGAGCAGCACTACAACACGACAGTTGAGCATTTGACTCGACACAAAGAGGGTTGGCGACTACAGGGTGATCAGCCTGATTTGGCCGCTGATATTGTAGTGATTGCTGCGGGCGATGGCATTCAACAGCTCCAACAGAGCCAACCCCTACCTATCACCATTGCCCGTGGTCAAATCAGCCTGTTAACCGCCTCCGAGCAGAGTAAGCGACTAAAGTGTGCCGTCTGCCACCAGGGCTATCTGCTACCCGCCGTCGATAATCAACATGTAGTGGGTGCCAGCTATGGGGTGAATGACCACGATACCCGCATTCGTAAAGAGGATCGCCAACATAATCTAATGCAGCTAAAAGCTCGACAAAGCGACTTTTTCGAATCCATCAACACCAACCAACATGGCAAGGAGCGGGTAGGGCTGCGAGCAACCACCCAAGATCGTTTGCCACTGGTGGGGGCGATACCGGATCATCACGCTTATATAAAAGATTATGCCAAACTCTGTCACGGGCAACGCCCAACCAGCTACCCCGCCCCGCGTCACTTGGATGGCTTGTATGTTCTGGGTGGCTTAAGCTCACGGGGAATAACCAGCGCACTGCTCAGTGCCGAACTACTGGCCTGCCAGGTTAACGGCGAGCCACTGCCACTGCCACAAGCGCTGGTAAATGCACTGAATCCAGCACGTTTTCTAGTACGGGATTTGAAACGAGGGAAACAGCGGGCCAGTTAGTTACTGTACCCGGGTAAGGGAGGCCATGAAAAATGAGCACAACAATAACCGATTCTGACGGTGAACGGCGTTGCCACTGGTGCAGCGCCACAGCAACATATATTGACTACCATGATAGCGAGTGGGGGTTTCCGGTCAGCGATGATCGTCGCTTATTTGAAAAATTGAGCCTGGAGAGTTTTCAGTCCGGTCTGAGCTGGCGCACTATTTTGGATAAACGCGAGAATTTCCGACATGCACTCCATAACTTTGATTTTAACAAAATAGCCACCTTCACTCAGCACGATGTGGAACGCCTGCTCCAAGATAAAGGTATTGTCCGCCACCGGGGTAAAATAGAGGCGGTTATTAACAACGCCCAACAGATGCCGGCGCTGATCGAACAAGAGGGATCATTTGCGGCCTTTATTTGGCGCTATGAAGCCCCCAAGCAGCCACTTAAAGAACCCCCAGTATCCAGCACTGCGGAGTCAGTAGCACTATCGAAGGCGCTTAAGAAACGCGGCTGGAAGTTTATTGGCCCGACCACAGTTTATGCTTTTATGCAGGCGATGGGGCTAGTGAATGACCATGCTGAGGGCTGTGTAACCAAAGCCCACGTTGAACTCGCCCGAAAGCGATTTACCCCGCCGAGGAGCCTGTCGGACTTAGGATAAATCGACTGCGAAAAATCCATTTTGGCCCAGCGGCAGAGTTTCAATCTCTCAATAGAGAGGGTAAGCTACATTCATGAATTTACACTTTACGAAAATGCAGGGTCTGGGTAACGATTTCGTGGTGATTGATGCCATTAACCAGACGGTTGAACTGACATCGGAGCAAGCCCGGCTTATTGCTGACCGCCACTTTGGTATCGGCTGTGATCAGCTGTTGCTGGTGGAAAAAACAGCGCAGCCAGGGGTGGATTTTCGCTACCGAATTTTGAATGCCGACGGTAGTGAAGTGGAGCAGTGTGGTAACGGTGCCCGCTGTTTTGCACGCTTTGTTCAACATAAGGGGCTGACCAATAAAAGTGTTATTGTGGTCGAAACTTACGCCGGCAACATGACGCTCCACTTGCTGGAGAATGAGCAGGTGCGGGTGGATATGGGGATACCGCAATTGCAGCCCGCCGAGATCCCCTTCGATGCGCCACAGCAGGCGAAAAGTTACCCAATTGATGCCGCCGGTAAAATATGGCAGGTAGGTGTCGTCTCGATGGGCAACCCCCATGTGGTGATACCGGTTGATGATATCCAACAGGCACCCGTCGCATCACTGGGGCCACTGCTGGAGTCACACCCACGCTTTCCGAATCGGGTGAATGTGGGCTTTATGCAGTGCCTTAATCGCCAACATATCAAACTTCGAGTCTATGAACGGGGTGCGGCCGAAACCCTCGCTTGTGGCAGTGGTGCATGCGCGGCGGTGGTTTCTGGTAGAATACGCGGCTGGCTGGATGAGTGCGTTACGGTCTCTCTCCCCGGAGGGGATTTAGTGATCCGATGGCCTGGTGAGGGCCAATCGGTCGAGATGAGTGGTCCGGCAGTGATCGTTTTTGAAGGTAATATGGTGTTATGAGTTCACAACAAAAAAATGAAGCGATGGCAGAGCAAGAGAAACAGACCATCGAATATTTGCGTAACCACCCACGGTTTTTTCACGATAACCTGGCACTGCTGGCGGAGCTAGAGGTGCCTCACCTGCAATCTGGCAATCGAATCTCATTGATTGAGCGTCAGGTCAAAATATTGCGCGAGCAGAAGGGTGAGCTCAAGAGGCATCTGCAAGAGCTGATTGCCATCGCCCGAGATAACGACAGCCTGAATAAGCGCCTCAACAGCCTCACGCTCGCGCTGTTGCTTGAAAAAGATAAAGAGGCTTTCATCGCGCAACTAAAAAAACGGCTGCACGATGACTTTGCCGCTGACATCGTCACCCTGCACCTGCGTGAAGGGGATATTGAGCCTGACTGGCAAGACCTCTACCAAGCGGTTAAACAGCACGGTGTGACGTGTGGTAGCCCCGCAGAGAGCAACAAACAGCAACTGTTTGGTGAAATGGCCGATGGGATCGATTCCGTCGCACTCATTTCACTGGGTGAGATTGGCTTGTTAGCCATCGGCAGTCACGACAGTGAACACTTCCATAAAGAGATTGCCACCGACTATCTCAAGCAGCTTGCCGCTGTGGTCAAAACAATTTTGGCGCGCTTTGACTAATCAGTGGATACCTCTCAATTAAACTGGCTCAGTGATTTTCTCGACCACCTAAACAATGAGCGTCAGCTCTCGCCCCACACTCGTAACAGCTATCAGCGTGACCTCAAACAGCTACAACACTACTGTAATAAACAAAAAATTGACCAGTGGCAGCAACTCGATAGCGCCACCATTCGCCACTATGTGGCGTGGCGGCACCGTAATGGCTTAGGGGGCAGCAGCCTACAACGTGAGCTCTCGGCAATACGTGCCTTCTTCAACTACCTAATTCGAGAAAACCAGCTACAGAGCAACGCTGCACAAGGGATAAGCGCACCCAAGACGGGGCGAAAGCTTCCCAAAACCCTCGATGTGGATGAAATTAGCCAACTGCTGGATGGCCCCGCCATCGACCCCGAAGACCCGCTGCAACTGCGTGACTTCACCATGATCGAGCTGATGTACTCCTGTGGTTTGCGGCTCGCTGAGCTGGTAACGCTGGATGTGAGTGGCCTCGACCTTAACAGCGCCATGGTACGCGTGCTGGGGAAGGGTAACAAAACCCGTGAAGTACCCGTGGGCCGCAAAGCGGTGGCCGCGCTGAACGATTGGCTCAAAATTCGCCCCACTCTGGCCAACACCGAAGAAACTGCACTCTTTGTCGGCAAACAGGGCAAACGCCTCACCCCCCGTGCGGTACAAAAGCGTATCAAAGAGCAAGGATTAAAGCAGGGACTTATGGCCAACGTGCACCCCCACCGCCTTCGCCACTCCTTCGCTAGCCACCTACTCGAATCCAGTGGCGACCTGCGTGCGGTACAAGAGCTGCTTGGCCATGCCGACATCTCAACCACTCAAATCTACACCCACCTAGACTTCCAACACCTGGCCGAGGTGTATGATAAAACACACCCAAAGGCCAAAAAAAAACCATTACCATGAGTAGCAAAAAAACAGCGCCAGGCACCCCTTTATTTAATTGAGTGGTTTGATCAAGAACATGAAACATGTTCCGATTTATTTTGTAACAAAAGTTATCTCGCCAACAGAGTATCGGTGCAAGGAAGAACATTAAATGACAGTAGTACAGTCAACAGAAGATAACAAACGAGCTCACACCCGTTACACCTTAAAGCTGCCTGCGACCATTACTCGCGCCCTACCATCCTGCCAAGCGGTTGAAATTTATGACTTCTGTATCGGCGGCATGTATCTGGTAACCGACCATATGAGTGCCGCTTCAACACCGGTTGACCATCACGAAGTCATTGATATCAACTTCACCTTGCCAGACAACCCTAGCCACTCCCACCACTTGCAGGCGCGGGTGATGCGTGTGACCAGTAATAGTCTGGGGGTTGCCTTTCTCAACCCCAACAAAATCACCCTACAGAGCATTTTAAACTATGCCGTTGCGCAACAGCCCGCAGCCGCACCACCGGTAACGACACTCCCCAATAAGAAAACCGATGACAGCTACTCTGAAATCATCACGCTGCTCATGAAAAATATGCAGGGGGTGACTGATAGCTACCTACTGAAACAGGAGAAAACGTTGGTGAGTCTGGCCAAACATGCCCGCACTCACATTCAACAAAACGGCTACTTTAGTGCCATTGAGCAGTTTAAAGGGTCCGCTAGAGAGCGCTTTAAAAGCGGCTTTTTGGCAGCCTTGCAGCAGACATTGATCAACCGCCCCACACAACTATCTACCCAAGCACAATCTACCGAAAGCCTAGAGCAGATAAAAGACCTTTCACTGGTCGAAAATGATGAATTGAACGACTGGATTGCCCGCTCAGATATTGCCAGCAAAATAGAGTCACGCTATCACGAAGAGTTGGTCGGTATCGAGCAGTGTCTGAGCCAACTGCTGGGCTATGCCATCTCTTCCAGCAATAACCCAATGGGGCCAGAATCGATCTCCAATGCCTATCAAGATGCGCTCAAAAGCCTCAACCTGAACCCAGACCTCTACTTGGTCTGTTGCAGAATATTTCGCGACACGCTAGCTGACTGTATGGGTTCGGTTTATCGACAGATAAGTCAGCGAATGATTGCGCTTGGCTTACAACCTAAAATCAGCTATTCAATTAAAAAAACAACGGAGCCAACGCCCAGTAAGCAAAAAAAGAGCACTCGTGAAGCCTCCACTGAAAATAGAGAAAATAACCCACAAACAGAAGAGTCTGAAGAGCTCTACAACCTGATATCAACACTACAATTTCTCCATCAAACAACGCAAAAAGAGCAGGCATATCAACATCAAGAGGGCCAACACCACTACTCGCCACAAGAGCTGATTGAAACACTGGGAAAACTCAATTTAAATCAACACGCAGCACCTCAAGATGCGTCCACTGAATCGATTCAGAACTCCATCGCGCTACAGCTATTACAAGAAATTGAGAGCCGCCATGACGGAAAAACCCTCTCACCTGAAGAGATGCGGGTTATGGAGACCACCGGTACACTCTACGAAGAGATGTATCGAGATAGCCAAATCACCCACGGGGTAAAACAGTGGTTGGGTAAACTTGAACTGCCGATGCTGGATGAAGCACTCCAGGATGACACCATCCTTTACGATCCAGAGCATCTGGCACGCCGTTTTATCAACAAGCTGACTCAGCTGGAGTATTACAACGATCAGGAGTTGGACAACCTCAAAGGTAGCTTGCGGAAAAACATTGAGAGCATGTTGCAGCAACTCTCACAACAGCGAAGCATGGAGCCGGTGCTGGTAACACAGCTACTGGAGAAGGTAGAGTCTCTGCTGTATGTGCAGGATAAGGCTTATCAACACAACCTTAATGATGCTCTACATGCCTGCAGTGACCACGCCACACTTCCCTCGCTACAGATCAACAGTTTATCCATACAGAGCCCCGAGAGCGATGAAGAGCAGTTGAAAGAGTGGCGAAGACGTATTCGTCGCCTAAAAAAAGGGGATTGGCTTCTGTTTGATGCGGGCGATAGCGATGCCAAGCGCCTCTGCCTGATTTGGGTTTCAGATGATTTTGCCGATTACGCTTTTGTTAACCTGAAAGGGCAAATGCAAGGCACCATCAAGGTCGATATATTGGCACTACAATTATACAGCGGTGCCGCAGTGGTGCTCGATAATGCCGATGACACTGCGTTTGATCGGGCGCAATATAAGATGCTGCAAAAACTCAATGAAAAGCTCCTGCACGAAACCACCCACGATGCCCTTACCGGGCTGGTCAACCGGCGAGAATTTGAGAAGAACCTGAAACAACTACACCCGACACTATCGGATAACCACGACATTATCTGCTACTACGATATTGATTATTTTGATGTTATTAACAACTCTTTTGGCTACGAAGCGGGGGATAAGCTACTGATAGAGGTGGCAAATATATTTAAAGAGATATTAGCAGAGCGAGGGCTTTTAGCCCGGGTTGGCGGTAATGAGTTTGCCCTGTTACTAAAAGACCTCTCAGTGAATGATGCGCTGACGATAACAGCGCAGTTCAAAGATGCATTTAAAGCGTATCAATTTATCTATGAAGAGAGCAAAAGTGCGGTATCGTTCTGTAGTGGTGTTGTCCCCATCAACCTAGAGCAACACGAGGCCACTCGACTGTTACAGACCGCTGAAGCCGCCTGCCGGCTAGCCAAGGGAAAGGGTGTTAATCAGCTGCATCTCATTCAAGCTGATGACCATGAGCTGAAAAAAAGTAACCTGGTCATCTACTGGGCATCCAAAATAGATGACAAACTCAACAGCAACAGTTTGATGCTGCGTTATCAGCCCATCGTTCCGGTCTCTGATAAAACGCTGCGGCCACATGCCGAGATTCTACTGGGCATCACCGACCAAACCGGCAGCCTGGTCTCTCCCGAGCACTTCATACTGGCCGCAGAGCGATACCGCCGCATGCCGGAGATTGACCGCTGGGTAATCAGCAACGTACTGAAATTCTTTAAAAATCACCCCTCGCACCTAGAGAGACTAGGCGGTATCGCCATCAACCTCTCCGGGCTATCGGTAAATGATGAGAATATTATCCCCTTTATTATGGATCAGCTAAAAGCATCACAACTCCCCGCCTCGCGTATCTGTTTCGAAATAACCGAAACCGCCGGTATCGAAAGCCTCTCCGGTGCGGCTGAATTTATCAATGAGATCAAACAGTGTGGTGTCAGTTTTTCACTGGATGACTTCGGCACCGGTATGTCATCTTACGCCTATCTGAAAAACCTGCCGGTCGATTACATCAAAATCGATGGCTCCTTCGTGCGCGACATTACTAACAATAGGAGTGATCACGCCATGGTAAAATCCGTCACTGAAATTGGCCACTTTATGGGTAAGAAAATTATCGCTGAGTGTGTGGAGAGCAACGCTTCGCTGGAAATTCTACGACAAATTGGTGTTGATTATGCACAAGGGTACGCCATACAGCGCCCCCAGCTTATAGATAGCCTGCATACCAAGATTGTCAGTGGAAATTAACGACTCCTCTCAGCCTAAATGTACACAGACTTAATCAGAGCCTCCCTAACCAACAACCCGCGATACTCCAAAAAAACACCACTTCTCCCTGCATGCCTCTTCACATCGACCACTCAACTGGTTAAATTAAGTACAATGATGCATAGTAAACATGAAAATCGAACTGAGTAGGAGAGCCGAGTGGCACACACGCCTGAAAATGCTGAATTTAAAGCGATTAATATTGCGATATTAACCGTTTCAGATACCCGTACTGAAGAGACCGACAGCTCCGGAAAGTTACTTGTCGAGCGCCTCACCCAACATGGCCACGCACTGGCTGAAAAAGTGATTCTAATGGATGATCGTTACCAGTTACGCGCCCAGGTTTCGCAGTGGATTGCCGATGATGAGATACAAGCGGTCATCATTACCGGTGGAACGGGTATGACCGGGCGAGATATCACGCCTGAAGCTATGATGCCGCTATTTGATAAAAACATTGATGGCTTTGGTGAGATATTCCGCTATCTTTCACTGGATGATATTGGCACCTCAACCGTCCAGTCACGGGCAGTGGCTGGTGTGGCCAATGGTACCCTCATCTTCTGTATTCCCGGCTCCAGCGGTGCCTGTAAACTGGCTTGGGATGGTATTCTTCAACAGCAACTGGATAGCCGCACTACCCCCTGCAATTTCATCAACTTGATTCCTCGTCTCAAAGAGCGCTAAACGGTTATGAATACCTCTAAAAAAAACATGGATATCTGTGAAGAGCATGCCCGAAAACTACTGCGGGTTGAGGAGGCGCTATCACTCTTTCTCAACACTGCACCGCTGATTACACAGCACGAATCGATACCCACGCAAAAAGCGCTGGGCAGAGTGCTCACCGAAAATATCTATGCCCCTTTTGATATCCCCAGTGCCGACAATAGCGCCATGGATGGTTATGCCATTCATCTTAATGACCTCAACAACAGCCACCAGCGGCGGCTTAAAGTAGTACAGACGATTGCTGCTGGTGCCGCAGTACAACCCTTTAAGCAAGGGAGTTGTGCGCGCATCTTCACCGGTGCACCCTTGCCAACCGGTGCTGATACTGTGATCCCTCAAGAGGCGTGCCGCATTGAAGATGAGTGGGTTATTTTTCCCGCTCAGATAGAGGAGGGAGCCAATATTCGTCGTCAAGGCGAGGAGGTTTCCGGCGGTGACAAGCTACTATCCAAAGGACAAAAAATTAGAGCACAAGAGCTTGGCATGATCGCCACCCTGGGTTTGGCTCGTGTCACCGTCACACGTCCGCTCAAGGTCGCGATATTCTCAACCGGAGACGAACTCACACCACTGGGAGAGCTGCGTGCAAGTGGCCATATATATGACAGTAACCGCTATGTTCTCAACGCTCTTCTACAAAGTCAGGGGCATGAGGTTATTGATCTGGGGGTAGTGCCTGATCGCCTGCCAGCGATCCACGATACACTGCGTGAAGCGGCCAAGGCAGACCTCATCATCACCAGTGGCGGCGTTTCGGTGGGGGATGAAGATCACGTCAAAGATGCCGTGGCACAACTGGGGAGCATTGAGTGCTGGCGCATCGCCATTAAGCCCGGCAAACCCCTCGCCTATGGCCGTGTAAAGGAGACTCCTTTTTTTGGATTGCCGGGCAATCCGGTGGCGACATTCATCACCTTCTGCCTGTTTGCCCGCCCCTATCTACAAAAAATGCAGGGCATCCAGCAGCATGCACCCCTCTCAATAACACTCCCCGCTGGCTTCAGCCGTAAACCAAGCCGCCGCCGTGAATATCTGCGAGCCAATATCGAGCAGGGTAGGGTAGTACCACTGGCGCAACAAGGTTCTGCCATGATGAGTTCTCTCACTCAAAGTGAAGGGTTGGTGGTTATCCCTGAGGAGCGGGAAATTTCAGAGGGTGAGCCACTGGAGTTCACCCCCTACAGCGCATATTTCAGCTAATGAAGGCTGAAATCGGCAACCTGTGCGGTGTCATTCTGGCAGGTGGGCGCGGTACACGTCTGGGTGGCCGTGATAAAGGGTTACAGGAGTACCAGGGTCGCCCTTTAGTTGAACATCTGTTAACTCGCCTGCAACCCCAGTTGAAACAGCTGATGATCAACATCAACCGCAATCAACAACAATACCGTAACTACAATTTAACACTCTGCCAGGATCGCTGGCCCGATTACCGAGGGCCATTAGCCGGTATGGCCAGCGCCTTTGACGCGACAGAGGCCCCTTACCTGCTGTTTTGTCCTTGTGATACCCCACTGATCCCCAATGACCTAGTCACTCGCTTAATCGAGAGCCAAAACCAACAACAGCGTGCCCTCACCGTGGTCGAATCGCCCCGAGGAGTGCAGCCACTCTGCTGCCTAATGCACCGCTCACTACACCCCTCACTACTCGACTACCTTGATCGGGGTGAGCGGCGTGTTCAAGAGTGGATGCGACAGCAACAGCCGGCGATCACCCACTACCAAAGTGATCACCCCTTCAAAAACATCAATACAGTGGCGCAGATCCAAATCGAAAGCCGGGGTGCGTAAAGAGTTAGAGTGGCGCGGCAGCGTGTTTCTATCGGGGGATTAGGGTATATTAGCCGAATTGATTTAAACTCCCTAAGGTAACGAAACAGCATGAGCTCAAACCAGGCCTCTCCAAGTTTTGAATGGATCCGCAGCGAAAGCATCGCCTCACTCAATATAGAGATTCAGGAATATCGTCACAAAAAGAGCGGTGCACAGCACTTTCATATCGCAGCTGATGACAGCAATAACGTCTTCCTAGTGGCCTTTCGTACCGTACCTCATGACTCTAAAGGTGTTGCGCACATTCTAGAGCACACCACACTCTGCGGCAGTCAACGCTATCCTGTTCGTGACCCTTTTTTCATGATGACCCGTCGCTCACTCAACACCTTTATGAACGCCTTCACCTCCAGCGACTGGACCGCCTACCCCTTTGCCAGCCAGAATCAGAAAGATTTCACTAACCTGTTACAGGTCTACCTGGATGCGGTATTTTTTCCGACTCTGAATGAGTTGGATTTTGCCCAGGAAGGGCACCGTGTGGAGTTTGCCGAAGAGGGCAACCCGGACTCCGAGCTGGTCTATAAAGGGGTGGTTTTCAATGAGATGAAAGGGGCGATGGGTTCGCCATCACGCTCACTGTGGCAAGCGCTAACCAGTCAACTGTTTCCCACCGTCACCTACCACTATAACAGCGGTGGTGAGCCAACTGAGATCCCCAAACTCAGCTATGAGGAGCTAAAGGCGTTCCACCACGACCACTACCACCCCTCAAATGCCATTTTCATGACCTATGGCAATAACAGCGCCGCCGAGCTGCAACTGCAATTTGAAGAGCATGCACTCCAGCGCTTCGACAAACTGGATATCAACATACAAGTCGCCAACGAGCAGCGCTACAGTGAGCCTCAACAGGTCACTAAACATTATGCGCTGGAAGATGAGGAGGAGAGTGATAACAAAACCTTCATCAATCTCGGCTGGTTACTGGGTGAGAGTACCGATCTGGAGGCCAACCTGACCGCTAATCTCCTCTCCGATCTGCTACTGGATAACAGCGCCTCGCCACTGCGCAATGCGCTGGAGACCACCGAACTGGCTAATGCACCTTCGCCATTGTGTGGCTTGGAAGATACCAACAAGGAGATGGTCTTTGTCTGCGGAGTTGAGGGATCTGAGGCGAAAAATGCCGAGGCAGTCGAGGCGCTTATTCTCGAAGTGCTGCGCCGAGTCGCCGAAGAGGGTGTAGAGCAAGAGCAGCTGGAGTCAGTACTGCATCAGCTGGAGCTAAGCCAGCGTGAAGTGGGGGGAGATAGCTTCCCCTATGGCCTAACACTCATTCTCAACGGCCTCTCCAGCGCCATTCACGGGGGTGATATGGTGGCACAACTCAATGTCGATAAAAGCCTCGCAGCGCTGCGTAAAAAGGCGACTCAACCCGGTTTTGTACAGCAGCAGATCAAAACTTTGCTACTCAATAATCCACACCGGGTTCGCATCACCTATCAGCCCGACAGCGAACTGAATAAGCGTTCAGCGCAACAAGAAGCGGCGCAACTGGCCGAACTTAAAGCCCAGTTGAGTCAACAACAGAAGCAGGTGATTATCGAACAAGCGGCGCAACTCAAAGCACGTCAAGCCCAGCAGGATGATCCCGAGGTGCTACCAAAAGTCGGGCTGAATGATGTACCCGCTGATCTGCTCATTCCTGACAGCACTCAGCAAACATCTAATGGCATAGCCACCACACTCTATGCACAAGGCACCAACGGTCTGGTCTATCAACAGTTAATTGTCGATTTACCCGATATGGATGAAAGCCTTAAACAGCTTCTCCCTCTCTATTGTGACTGCCTCAGTGAAGTGGGTAGTGCCGGTCGTGACTACCTGGAGACCCAAGCCTTCCAAGCCGCTGTCAGTGGTGGTATCAGCGCTAATATCGCCTACCGTGGTGACCCCGATGATGTCAACAAAACCAACAGTTTCTTGGTTATCAGCAGCAAAGCACTGGTGGCTAACCAGGACAAACTCACCACCCTAATGCAGCAAACCTTTGAGCAGCCCCGCTTTGATGAGTTAGCACGCCTCAAGGAGCTGATCACTCAAATACGCTTTCATTGTGAACAAGGGGTTACCGACCAGGGACATGGTCTTGCTATGGTGGCAGCCAGCAGCCGCCTCGCGCCCACGGCCTCACTCTCTCACCAGTGGGAAGGGTTATGTAGCATCCAGCAGATAAAAGCGCTGGATAGATCATTTAGTGATGAGGCTGAGCTACAGCGTTTTGCAGAGAAGCTACAGCAGATCCATGAAATTATGCAGCACGCACCGCGCCAACTTTTGATGGTTGGAGAACAAGAGCACCATCAACAGTTTTTGAACAACCTCGGCCAGTGGCAGCACCCGGCCAGTGACCAAGAGACACCCTTCGCCATTACCTACACAGCCGGTATAACCGCTGAAGCGTGGACCACCAGTACCCAAGTTAACTTTACCGCCAAAGCTTATGCCGGTGTTGCCGCCAACCATATCGATGCGCCCGCATTGATGATTTTGGCTCCTTATTTACGAAATGGTTTCCTACACCGAGCCATTCGCGAGCAGGGCGGAGCTTATGGAGGGGGGGCGAGTTTTGATGCTAGTTCAGGTAGCTTCCGCTTCTACTCTTATCGCGACCCGCGCTTATCAGAGACCTTGGCCGATTTTGATAATTCGGTACAGTGGCTGCTCAATGAGCAACAACCCAAACATATGTTGGAAGAGGCGATCCTCGGAGTTGTTTCACGGCTTGATCAACCCGCCTCTCCCGCAGGTGAAGCCAAGCGAGCCTTCCACAACCAGTTGCATGGCCGCACCCCAGAACAACGCCGCACCTTCCGCTCACGGGTGCTGCAAGTCACCACCAGCGACCTACAACGGGTGGCAGAACACTATTTGATTAACGGCCAGGCCAATACCGCCGTCATCTGTAATGAAGAGAGCCTCAGCAAGGCATCCGCCCTTAACCTGACACAGATTAAGCTATAAAGGGAAAATCATGGCGCATGATTACAAACTGACACTTAAGGTGCGCGACTACGAGTGCGATATTCAAGGTATTGTTAATAATAGTGTCTACATGAACTACCTGGAACATGCACGCCATGAATTCTTGCTAGAGAAGGGTATTAATTTTGCCGAACTGGCAAAAAATAACATCAACCTGGTGGTGGTTCGCGCTGAGCTGGATTATAAATTGCCACTGGCTAGTGGCGATCAGTTCTGGGTTGGGATCAAGCTGGTACAATCATCAAGGGTGCGCTTTGATTTTCTGCAAGAGATCTACCGCAACATTGATAACAAATTGATTTTAAAAGCTAAAATAACCGGAACCTCAGTCAATGACCGAGGCAGACCCTACCTGCCGGATGAGATTAAAGCGCTGTTTTTATCCAGCAGTGCAGAGTCTAGTTAATACATCCAATCCTTGCCGCCGATGCAATATTTCTACACATCCAAATTCGAAACATAAAGTGCATTGCTCTCGATAAAGTCACGGCGCGGCTCTACATTATCACCCATCAGGGTGGTAAATATTTCGTCAGCAGAGACGGCATCTTCAATACGCACTTGCAGCATACGACGTGATGCTGGATCCATGGTGGTATCCCACAACTGATCAGGATTCATCTCTCCCAACCCTTTGTAGCGTTGAATATATTGTCCGCGCTTAGCTTCATTCATTAGCCACTCCATCGCCTGCTTAAAGCTGCTAATGGGTTTCTGACGCTCACCACGCTTAATAAACGCACTCTCCTCCAGGAGACCATCTAGCTGCTCTGAGAGCTGCTTAATCACCCGATATTCTGCGCTCTCGAAAAACTCCATCGACATATTTCGAATATTATTCACGCCATGCATCTGACAATCGATTACTGCCTTAAACTGGCCATCTTCTTCATCTTCTTGGCTCAGCTCAATACTATAAATTCCATCTATATTCTCATCTTCATTAAGACGCTCTGCAAGTTGCCCAAACCACTCACTGGCTTTGGCGGTATCGCTATAGCAATCCTCAGTCATTACCGGCATATAGACCATTTTTTCTAACAACTCTTGGGGATAGCGCCGCGATAGTCGACGCACGGTGCTCTGCACAGCAGTGTAAGATTTAGCCATGCTTTCCAGCGCAGTTCCACCAATACCTGGGGCATCTGCATTGACAAAGAGGCTGGCATTATCCAGCGCGGTTTGCAGTAGGTATTCATTCAGCTGCGTATCATCTTTTACATAACGCTCCTGTTTACCTTTTTTCACTTTATAGAGTGGTGGTTGCGCAATATAGATATGACCACGCTCTATAATTTCAGGCATTTGACGATAGAAGAATGTCAGCAGCAGGGTACGAATATGAGAACCATCCACATCCGCATCGGTCATGATAATAATGCGATGATAACGGAGCTTATCGAGATTGAACTCTTCGCGTCCAATACCACAACCTAAAGCAGTAATCAGTGTGCCCACCTCTGCCGAAGAGATCATCTTGTCAAAACGAGCCTTTTCAACATTCAAAATTTTACCTTTGAGTGGCAAAATAGCCTGAGTACGTCGATCACGCCCCTGTTTTGCCGAGCCGCCCGCTGAGTCACCCTCCACCAGGTAGAGTTCAGACTGTGCGGGGTCTTTCTCTTGGCAGTCGGCTAATTTACCCGGCAGCCCTGCAATATCCAGCGCCCCTTTGCGACGGGTCATTTCACGCGCTTTGCGGGCGGCCTCGCGAGCACGGGCAGCATCAATAATTTTATTGGCAATCATTTTAGCTTCGGTCGGGTTCTCTAACAGGAACTCGCCCAGTTTTTCATTCACAATATTCTCTACAATCCCTTTCACCTCGGAAGAGACCAGTTTATCTTTTGTCTGTGAAGAGAATTTAGGATCGGGCACTTTAACCGACAACACAGCGGTCAAACCTTCACGAGCATCATCACCTGAGGTATTCACCTTCTGTTTTTTTGCCAGACCCGCAGACTCAATATATTGATTCAGGGTACGGGTGAGGGCACCTCGCATACCGGCCATATGAGTGCCGCCATCTTTTTGCGGGATATTATTGGTAAAGCAGTAGATATTTTCCTGATAGGTGTCATTCCATTGCATAGCCACCTCGACAACCGTACCCTCTTTTTCTGCTATAAAGTGCATCACATTAGGGTGGAGCGGTGTCTTATTTTTATTCAGGTGGTCAACAAACGCGCTGATACCCCCTTCATACTCAAAAACATCCTCTTTCTCTGATCGTTTATCCTTAAGCACAATGCGCACGCCTGCATTCAGGAATGAGAGTTCCCGCAGGCGTTTGGCTAAAATTTCGTAGTGATACTCCACATTTGTGAATGTTTCACCGCTTGGTTTAAAGCGGATTTCGGTACCCGTCTTCTCGGATGTGCCTACCGATTTCAGGGGTGCCTGTGGTTCACCCATTTTATACTCTTGCTCATACGCCTCACCATTACGCCAAACCTTCAGCTTAAGTGATTCTGAGAGCGCGTTAACCACTGAGACGCCCACCCCATGCAATCCGCCAGATACTTTGTATGAGTTATCATCAAACTTTCCTCCTGCATGGAGTACCGTCATAATGACTTCAGCCGCAGAGCGACCCTCTTCTTCGTGGATATCCACTGGAATACCACGTCCGTTATCTCTTACCGAGACGGAGCCATCAGTATGGATTGTGACATCGATACTGCTACAGTGTCCTGCAAGAGCTTCATCAATCGAGTTATCAACTACTTCGAAAACCATATGATGCAGACCGGACCCATCATCAGTATCACCGATATACATGCCCGGCCTTTTACGCACGGCATCCAAACCTTTTAACACTTTAATTTTCGAAGAATCGTAGCTATCTGTCATTTAAAAAACTCCCACAAGAAGAATAACTATTGTACCACTTCTACCACCTGACCATGTTCCACGTGAAACACTTTTTTATCTTTATCATTTGCAAGCTCAGAGCAATCAATCAACCGACGTTCTGTGGTGGTTACAAACAGCTGAGCGTTAGATTCTAATAGTGTATTTAAAACCCTACTTCTATTTTCAACATCAAGTTCTGCGGGCAGGTCATCCATCAGGATAATACAACATTTTGAACGCGTCGACTGAAGCAGCTGAACCTGTGCAAGTTTAAATGCGATAACCAATAATTTTAATTGGCCACGAGAGAGTTGATCAGCCGCAGCGCAACCTAAATATTTAAATATTAGGTCAGCACGATGCGGACCATAACCGGTAAATCCCTTCTTAATATCAGATGATAATGTTCTCTGTAGAACCTCAGCAAATGATCTCTCTTCTGACCAACCCTGGTGAAATGAACAACTGATATTGGTTAGTGAAAACATTTCACCCAATAATTTATCCACGTAGGGGAGAAGAGCTTGAACATACTCTTCTCGATAGTTATTCAACCTATTTCCGGCTTTTACCAGCTCACTATCCCAACATGTGATGGTTTGATGCTGTTTTCGCTGCCTGAGTGCCGAATTACGTTGCTTTAGAAGTTTTTTATAAGAGAGCCAACAGTGATAAAAAGAGTGTTCCACGTGAAACACACCCCAATCCAACAGCGTACGCCGCTCCTTTGGGCCAGCTTCGATGGATTTTTGCAAATCAGGGCCAATAAATTGTAAAGGGAGTAGTGATGCCAGCTCTGCCAATGAGGCGGCATTTTTTCCAGCGATGCGGGTTCGACTAAGACCAACACCACGTTCGATACCGATGGGTACTTTGATGTAATTTAGAATTAACTCTGAGAAAACAACAAGATGCTTCTTATCGCGGGAGACAATATTGCGGATGTTATTACTTCTGAATGAGCGACCATGGGCAAGTAGATAGATAGCCTCTAAGAGACTACTTTTTCCAGATCCATTTAGACCGAAGATGATATTAAGATCAGCAGATGGGGATATATCAACCCAACCAAGATTTCTCAGTTGGGTTATTTGAAGCTTTTCGATAGACATGGTCGTTTAGAGGGGAGTGGGTGAGCGTATGCAGATTTTAATCAGAGCCGCATTGGCATAACCACATACTTGCAGTTATTACCCTCTACGTTGCCAGTCACTAAGCAACTACTGTTTGAATCACTAAAATGAAGAACAACGGTACTATCAGTCAGGGCATTGAGTGCGTCTAGTACATAGCTGACATTAAAACCAATTTCCAGTGGTGGCCCACTGTATTCAACTTCAAACTCCTCCTGCGCCTCTTCAAGATCCGGGTTATTTGCATTTACTTTAACCAAACCCTCTTGAAGTTGCAGTCGAATACCTCGATATTTTTCATTTGAGAGAATAGAAGCACGGGTGAGTGATTGTCTAATAACAGCACGGTCAACGGTAGCTAACTTGTCACAATTTTGTGGAACAACACGTTTATAGTCAGGAAAGAGACCATCGACCAATTTAGAAGTGAAGGTAAAGTCTCCAACAGTGACCCTAATCTGTTTCTTGCCAATGCGAACAGAAACAGCACGCTCACTCTCATCAAGCAGACGTGATAACTCTGTAACACCTTTACGTGGGATGATTATTTGTCTTGGTTCATCAATAGCGATCTCACAGGGTATTTCGCAGAGGGCAAGACGATGACCATCAGTTGCAACACTGAGTAAGTGGTCACTATTTATCTCTATCATCAGGCCATTTAAATAATAACGAACATCCTGCTGAGCCATTGAAAACTGTGTCTTTTCAATGAGTTCCTTAAGCTGAAACTGGGGAATGGTGAATTCAATTAAACCCTCTATAGATTCCATGTTGGGGTATTCACTTGCCGGTAAGGTGGCTAATGTAAAGCGACTTCTCCCTGAACGAATTATTGCTTTATTTTCATCAATGCTGACTTCAATCATTGCGCTATCAGGTAGTGCTTTACAAATATCAAGGAACTTGCGAGAGGGGAGTGTGATATCACCGCAGTCAGGTGAATCAACCGCAACCACAACTTTTAATTCAACCTCCAGGTTAGTACCACTTAACTCCATTGTTCCATTGTCAATACTGAGTAATACGTTAGAGAGCACAGGCATGGTCTGACGACGCTCGACAACACCGCTGATCGCTTGTAATGGTTTTAGGATCTCTTCACGTTGAATAATGAATTTCATTGCACGTTACCCTTAAATGGTAATTTTTAGCCTTTTATATCACTGCATACACTGGTGTAAAGGTTGCTAAAATATTAAACAGGTAGATATATCTAATATAGATGTAAATATGTAACTGAATATCACAGATCTTAACAGATATATAAGAGTTATTTGTAACTATTCAGTCTGTTTTATTTTTACTCAGACGAGAGATTTTCGCATGTACTTATACTTTTGCTCAACGACTTTATTAATATTAAATATATAGAATATAAAGAACTATTATTATTACTATTAGCAAGAGTTGATTATTGTATAACTCGTAATTATTTAATTTATTCAGATAGTTATATTAATGATAAGGCTCTGTTTAAGTGGCAGAAAAGCTATCTAAAAGTTGTGCATAAAATGTGGATAACAGCTGATTTGGTGATCGACTCAATTTTATACACAAGTTATACACACTATGTTGATAGTATCTTCAGTAGGTTATCCACATCGCCGTTAATACGACTATCTTCATCCATTAGTGATTTCACCTTTCGACAAGCATGCAACACAGTGGTGTGGTCACGGCCACCGAAGGCATCGCCTATTTCAGGAAGGCTGTGGTTGGTAAGCTCCTTGGAAAGATACATCGCAACTTGTCGTGGACGTGCGATTGAGCGACTACGTTTTTTAGAAAGTAGCTCAGCGACACGCAGTTTGTAGAACTCAGCGACTGTTTTTTGAATATTATTAATAGAGACCAGCTTCTCCTGTAGTGATAGCAGATCTTTAAGTGCATCTTTTGCGAAATCGAGGGTGATCGGTTTGCCAGTGAAATTTGAGTTAGCGGTTACACGACGAAGTGCACCCTCAAGCTCCCGGACATTTGAGCGGATCCGTTTAGCGATAAAAAATGCAACATCATTGGGTAGTTCGATATCGATCTGTTCTGCTTTTTTTAACAAGATAGCCACACGGGTTTCAGTATCGGGTGGCTCAATGAGTGCACTAAGACCCCAGCCAAATCGGGATTTAAGGCGATCCTCCAGTTGATCGACCTCTTTAGGGTAGCGGTCACAGGTGAGTACAACTTGCCTCTGTCCTTCAAGGAGAACATTGAAAGTATGAAAAAACTCCTCCTGAGAGCGCTCTTTTCCAGCAAAAAACTGAATATCATCGACCAGCAAACAGTCGAGACCACGGTAGAAATTTTTGAAGTTGTCGATAGAGTTGAGTTGCAGGGCTTTGACCATATCTTGAACAAAACGCTCTGAGTGTAGATAGAGCACCTTCGCTGCAGGATTTTGCTGTTTTATCTGGTTACCAATGGCATGCATAATGTGGGTTTTACCCAGACCCACGCCGCCATAGATGAAAAATGGGTTGTAGGCAGTACCGGGGTTAGAGGCAATTTGTTGTGCAGCGGCATAACAGAGCTGACTATTTTTCCCAGGAACAAAGCTGTCAAAGGTAAAGCTGGGGTTAAGATTGCTACTAGTGTGTACGGGTAAGTTGGGTGAGTTGCGGTTTTGGTTTGCTTGTACCCCACTGTTATCTTGTACCATCTTGGGTGCTTCACCCCCGACAAGAAATTGAAGCTCGGGTGCTGCCCCTTTGGTTATCAGATTCAAGTGACTATTAATTTGTGCGTGAAAATTATTCTCAACCCAGTTCATAACATATTCGTTCGGTGCCAATAGCTGAATGGATTGAGCACTCTCTATGACATGCAGTGGACGAATCCAAGTATTGAACTCTTGGGTACTTAACTCATCTTCTAGGTGAGTTAAGCACTGTTTCCAAAGTGAATCGGGCATCGGTTGGTAACCTGCGGAAGATAATGGGTCGGTTTTGAGGTGGATTTTACGCAGTTAGTACAAAGTTATCCACAACCTTTCCACAATATATAAAGGATTAGCTGATTTAATTACTTGACATAAGGCAAGGAGAAAAGTATCTTTGGCGGCTCGTTAAGATCGATACAACTGTAGGGCTTCCACGATGAAAAGAACATTCCAGCCAAGCGTCATTAAACGCAAGCGCACACACGGTTTTCGTGCACGTATGGCCACCAAGGGTGGTCGAGCAATCATTCGAGCTCGTCGTGCTAAAGGCCGCATTCGTCTCTCTGCATAATAGAGGCGGGTAGGTAGTAGAGAAAAAGATCGGTAGCAGGCACTATGTCTGCTACCGATTTTTGTTATTAGTATGCAGTAATTTGAGAGTAGTGTGGCTGGCTTTAGTAAAAAAATGCGACTTTTGAGTGCTGCAGATTTTAAGCGGGTGTTCGATGCACCTGATCAACGCTCTGTTGATAATATGTTTACTCTGCTTGCCAGAAAAAATGAGCTGGGGTACTCCCGCTTAGGTATGGCAATCACCAAAAAACGTTTGAAAAGGGCAGTTGACCGTAACTATGCCAAACGTATTATCCGTGAGACATTTCGTGCTCAGCAAGATGAGATAGTGGGTGTGGATGTTGTGGTCATAAACCGAAACGGAGTGGCGGGTGCTGAAAAAAAAGCGCTGCGTAACTCATTGAAAAAACACTGGCCTCGCTTGGCAAAACGATGCGCAAAGTCTTAATTCTGTTTATTAGGGGTTATCAGCTTCTTATTAGCCCGCTATTAGGCAATAATTGTCGCTTCTACCCTAGCTGTTCACACTATGCCCAAGAGGCGATTGAAGTGCATGGTGGTGTGAAAGGGCTTTGGTTGACGATTCGGCGTCTGTTACGCTGCCATCCTTTTAATCCTGGTGGGTTTGACCCCGTTCCTGGTAATAAAAAAGAGTAATTATGGAAACTCAAAGATTAATATTGATAATTGCGCTGATGATTACAACTCTTCTGCTTTGGCAGAGCTGGGAGATACGTCATGGCCAACCAATTCAAAACATAAGCTATGTAGAGGGTGCACAACCACTGCAGCCTGCTGATGAATCAGTACCCGAAATGCCGCCGGAAATCGCCTCAGCCAAGGGGTTGAGCATTGAAACCCAGCAGCAGTTAACACCCTCAGCAGAAGCTAAAACAATTCGTATTGTGACTGACCTGTTGGATATTGAAATCAGCAGTGCCGGGGGCGATATACGCAAAGCAAGCTTGTTAAAGTATCCCATTGAGTTAGAAGAGCCTGACAAGGTTATTCAGCTGATGAATGACACCATGCCGCGTCTATTTGTTGGGCAGAGTGGCTTGATCTCGCGCAATGCTAAATTACCCGATCACCATACGGTCTATCAGGTCGAAAAGAGCGAGTATCGACTGGCAGATGGTGAAGATGAGCTAAAGGTCAATCTACTCTGGCAGAATGAAGAGGGGATAAGAGTCGTTAAGCAGCTCACCTTCAAACGTGACAGTTATGAGATCGATATCGATTACCTGGTTGAAAATAGAACAGGTGAACCTCTCTCACTGGCGATGTATCGTCAACTACAGCGTGGTGACTACTCAATTCAAGGTGAGAACAGCTTTATCTACACCTTTACCGGCGCGGTTGTCTCTAACAACATTAATAAATACGAAAAGATTCAGTTTGATGATATGGAAGATTGGCAGCCAGAGCATGACTATGCACAGGGTGGCTACATCGCCATGCTACAGCACTATTTTACCAGTGCCTGGTTAGCAAATGATGATGAAGATAACCGCTTCTACACTAAAGCACTTAGCGATGGTCGATATGTTATCGGTCTCAGTACTGCCGAGAAAACACTACCCGCCGGTGAGAGTGAAACGCTGCACACCCGTATGTTTATTGGCCCTAAAGATCAAGAGCGCATGGAGCTAGTCTCCCCCGACCTTCGCCTGACGGTTGATTATGGTATTTTGAGTGTATTGGCCGAGCCTCTGTTTTGGTTGCTGCGCTTTATCCACGATATTTTAGGTAACTGGGGCTGGTCGATTATTGTACTCACCATTATTATCAAGCTCTGCTTCTACCCTCTCACAGACAAACAGTACCGTTCGATGGCTAACTTGCGTAAGTTGCAGCCTAAAATGGAAGCGATAAAAGCGCGCTATGATGGTGACCGGCAGAAAATGGGTCAGGCGATGATGGAGATGTATAAGAAGGAGAAGGTGAATCCGCTCGCGGGTTGTCTGCCGATCCTGGTACAGATCCCGGTCTTTATCGCACTCTATTGGGTATTGGTAGAGAGTGTCGAGATTCGCCAAGCTGATTTCATGTGGTGGCTGAATGATCTCTCATCACCCGATCCATACTATATATTGCCACTGCTAATGGCGATAAGTATGTTTATCATGCAGAGGCTTAGCCCTAAGCCAAGTGATCCCATACAAGAAAAAGTGATGATGTCGTTGCCGGTTGTATTTGGTGTCTTCTTCGCATTTTTCCCCGCCGGCTTGGTGCTGTACTGGTTCTTCAATAACCTGTTATCGATTTTGCAGCAGTGGTATATCACCAAACAAGTCGAAGCCGGGGGATAGGTTGCTGGGTTGTCGTGAGACAATCGCGGCAGTGGCGACTCCACCCGGTCGAGGTGGGGTAGGCATTGTCCGTGTCTCAGGCCCCCATGTTATCGCCATAGCTGAACAGGTTTTGGGGCGACAACTGATGCCCCGTCGAGCAGAGTACCTCCCTTTTAAAGATAGTGATGGCCTGGTGATTGATCAGGGCATTGCGCTATTTTTCCCCAACCCCAACTCATTTACCGGAGAGGATGTACTTGAGCTGCAAGGTCATGGTGGCCCAGTAGTGATGGATATGCTACTTGAGCGTGTTGTGCAGTTAGGTGCCCGCATTGCCCGCCCCGGTGAATTTTCTGAACAAGCCTTCCTGAACGATAAACTTGACCTTGCCCAAGCTGAAGCGATTGCTGATTTAATTGATAGCGCCTCGCAACAGGCCGCACGCATGGCACTGCGCTCGCTGCAAGGTGTTTTTTCAGAGCAGATTCACCAACTGGTTGAGCGGTTTGTTAATCTACGGGTCTATGTTGAATCTGCTATCGATTTCCCCGAAGAGGAGATCGACTTCCTCACCGAGGGGAATGTTGCCGCGCAGGTTGCCGACTTAAAACAGTCACTTCAGCAGGTGATTGACTCTGCTCATCAAGGTCAGTTATTGCGCGAAGGGGCCACCATTGTTATTGCAGGTCAACCCAATGTGGGTAAGTCGACCCTGCTTAACTGCCTGACAGGGCGTGACTCTGCCATTGTTACCGATACGCCCGGCACTACGCGGGACCTATTGCGTGAACAGATATTGATTGATGGTTTGCCACTTCATATTATCGACACTGCTGGGTTGCGTGAAACCGGTGACCCGGTTGAAAAAATAGGTATTCAGCGTGCGCGAGATGAGATCAGCAAGGCGGATCGGCTGTTATTGATCGTGGATGCTGCTGCGGGTATTACCGCAGAGGATCAATCGATTATTGATCAACTGCCCGAGCCACGCCCGCCAATGACGCTGATACGCAACAAAATTGATAGCCACTCTCAGCACGCTGTATTTGATGAGCAGGCCGCCATTCCGACCATAAGTCTCTCAGCTAAGCGGGGTGAGGGGGTTGAGTTGTTGCGCCAGCACCTCAAAGCTTGTGTGGGGTATCAGAGTGGTGCCGAAGGTGGCTTTATAGCGCGTCATCGGCATCTGGATGCACTGAACAGAGCGATGCAGCATATCAGCCAAGGTGAAGCACAGTTACTCGGTATGGGCGCGGGTGAACTGCTGGCTGAAGAGTTACGCCAAGCGCAGGGTGCACTGAATGAGATCACGGGAGAATTTGGCAGTGATGAGCTGCTAGGAAAAATATTTTCCAGCTTCTGCATCGGTAAATAGATTGTGAAATTTCGCCACCTCCCCCTCTCTACACTCTTTTTTAGCATCATCGTCATAAGCCATAATGTACAGGCAGAGCAGCGCTGTTTTGCGCCACTGCCGAGTGTGCCCGCGCCCGCATCAACAGGGGATGAGCAGACTATTTTTATTAGCGCTGATGAGAGCGAATCTTGGGGAAAGGGCGACATCAGACTACGGGGTGATATTGAACTGACTCAAGGTACACGGTTTTTGCGTGCCGAACAGATGCTCTACTCCGATGAAGATCAACGCATTACTGCCGAAGGCAATATCTCCCTTATTGAAGAGGGTCTGCTGCTGAAAGGGCGGCGGATTATGCTGAACGTTCAGGATGAAGCGATGACCCTGGAGGGGGGAGAATACCAAATAGCGGGTCAGGGTGCCCGTGGTGCGGCAGAGAAAATATCGATTATCAACCGAGAACAGATTCTGCTGCAAGATGCGAGCTACACCACCTGCCCACCCGGTGATGAGAGTTGGCGCTTTCGTGCTGCCACCATCACCTTGAAGCCTGCGGAGAATATCGGCACGGCTAAACATATGCGGCTCGAGATGATGGGGGTGCCGGTCTTCTATTTCCCCTATATTAATTTCCCGCTGGGTGAGCGAAAAAGTGGACTGCTATTACCCAGTGTGGGCTCATCAAATAGTGTTGGCCAGGAGGTAACGACTCCTTTTTATTGGAATATCGCTCCCGACCGTGATGCCACCCTCTCCATCAATCAAATGAGCAAACGTGGAACCCAGTTAACGGGTGAGTTTCGTTATTTGAATGAAAATGGAGAGGGGCAGCTTGATGTTGAATATCTTGATAATGACCAACAGAGCTCACGGGCGCGCCACTTTTTACATTACCAGCAGCAAAGTTATTGGCAGGCTTGGCAAGCATCCATAAACTTCCAGCAACTCAGTGATCGTGACTACTTTCGTGACCTGAGTCGTGAGAAAGAGCGCTACAGTAGTCGCCTGCTTGAGAGCTACGCTGCACTGAGTTATGCCGACGATGCATGGTATGGCTCACTGGCGCTGCAAAACAATAAAATCCTAGATGAAATACCATCCGCTACCCCAGCCGTCAAGCGCCTTCCCCAGCTGCGTTTTGCCCACTACCGTGGCCTTGCCAAGGGTGTGAACTTTGCGTTGCAGAGTGAGTTTGCCTCTTTTCGACAAAGTAGTGATTTAACCGCGTTGCGTTTAGATATAAAACCCACACTCTCGGCTTACTACGGTGACAGCGCAGCCTATCTAAAACCCAGTATCGCCTGGCAAGCGACCGGCTATTGGGTCAATAATGGCTCGGCTCAAATACGACAACTACCCAAGGTAACGCTGGATAGTGGGCTGTGGTTTGAGCGGAATCTACAAATTGGTGACAAAGCGTATCGGCAATCGCTGGAGCCTCGGCTCTACCTGCTGTATGTACCTTACCGTGAGCAGCAGAGTCTACCCGCCAGCGGTGCGCTGTTTGATACCCAACTTAGCGAGTTTGATTTTGATTCGCTCTTTACTGAAAACCGTTACAGTGGCATCGACCGAATAGGCGATGAGCAGAGAGTCACCCTGTCACTGGCGAGTCGCTGGTTTGATAATCAGGGTCGTCAACGCCTGCAAGTACGTTTTGGGCAGCTTTATCACTTAAGTGAACAGCGGGTAACGATTCCAAATGAAACCATTACAGAGAAGGGGTGGTCAAACCTTCTGGCCGCAGTTGATGGTGAGGTTAACCGCTTTGTAACCACCAGTGGCTTGGCAGAGTGGAATACCCGCCAGGGGTGGCTTGAAAAGGCCAACTTTCAAGTGGCTTTTGAGCGGGACAAAAAACGCCGGGTTTCTCTGGGACTAAATTTTCGTCGCACACTGATCAAGCAGAGCACCTTACAAGCTCGTTGGCCACTGAGTAGTCGCTGGTCGATGATGGGTAATGTAACCTACTCGTTTTATCGCAATGGCGCGCTCAATACTCAACTAGGGTTTGAGTATGATAATTGTTGCTGGCGTGCGCGCATAGCGGCGCAAGAGTATATCAGTGATAATGATGGCGGCCGCAACAGTGGCATCGCAGTACAATTTGAACTCAAGGGGCTAACCAGTGTTGGCTCTAAAATCAGTGGTTTTTCTGAAGATAGTTAATATGAAAAAAATAGCAATTATACTAATGTTGTTGATGAGTGTAAGTACTCACCTACAGGCCGCAGACGATGTGGAATGGATTGATGGGATTGCAGCGATTGTTAATGATGAGGTGATCACCCAAGGTGAGTTACAGAAAAGAGTCGACAGTATCACTGCTCAGTTACGTAGTGAGGGCAAATCATTACCCGCCACGTCACTGCTAAAAAACCAGGTTATCGAACGTATGGTATTAACGCGGCTGCAACTCAGCATGGCGGAGCAGACCGGTATTCGTATTGATGATGTCACTCTTGACCGCACCATTGAAAATATCGCGGAACAAAATAACTTAACGATCCGGGAGTTTCGTGATGTTTTAACCCGTGACGGCATTAACTTTGCCGATTTTCGCGAAGAGATAAGAAAAGAGCTGACACTCTCACGACTGCGCCAACGTGAGGTGGATAATCGAATTCTGGTGACCCAGCAGGATGTTGATAACTACCTATTAACCCAAAAAACCCAACAAGGGGGTGGTCAGGAGTATCGCCTGCAACACATTTTGATAGCACTGCCAGAAGGGGTCTCTCCTGAACAACTGAAACTGAGCCAGCAGAAGGCGGCACAACTGGTTCAGCAGTTGAGATCTGGCGCTAACTTTTCAGAGATGGCGATTGCTCACTCGGCAGGCCAAAAAGCATTGGAGGGTGGTGATTTAGGCTGGCGTAAACTCGGTGAACTCCCCAGAGCCTTTGCGGACATTGTGGCTAACCTAGAGACGGGCGGTATTAGTAACTTAATCCGCAGCCCGAGTGGCTTTCATATTATCAAACTGGCGGAAAAGCGCAGCGCCTCGACGCAACGCAATGTCATTATTCAGCGCCAGGCGCGTCACATTTTAATTAAGCCGAAAAACCGTGCTGATCGGGCAGAGAGTCGAGCACAGCTGGAGCGCATTCGTGAACGGATTGAAAACGGTGAAGATTTTGCTGAAATCGCCAAAAGTCACTCAGATGATCGTGGCTCCGCAGTGGAGGGTGGTTCCTTGGGTTGGGTTAATCCCGGCGTGATGGTGCCCGAATTTGAAGAGGAGATGGAAAAACTGGCCGATGGTGAAATCAGCCCAGTGTTTCAGAGCCGTTTTGGCTGGCACATTGTCCAAGTACTCGCCCATCGTGAGCATGACAATACCGAAGAGCTGCAACGGATTGCCGCACAAAAAGCGATCAAACAGCGCTTAGTTGAAGAGGAGTATCAACTGTGGCTGCGTCGCCTGCGTGACGAAGCCTTTGTTGAGCTGAAAATTTAAGCTACTCAGGGTATTCATCGTTTGCCTCAACTCTTCGTTATTTTCGTACTCAATCGGTCACCTATTCCCTATAGGCCCCTCTCTCCGTGCGAAAAATCCTCGATTTAAGGTAAAATCTAAACACGCTGAGTAATTACAAATTTAAATATTTTAGGCTAATTGGCGATGATAAAAAAAAATAAGCCACCCTACCGGTTGCTGATCACCCCCGGCGAACCGGCAGGTATTGGCCCAGATTTGGTGATTGGCTTGGCAGAAAAACCGAGCAATGCCGAACACGTTCTAGTGGCTGATCCCGAGTTAATTGAGCAGCGGGCACGGCTGCTCGGCAAAAAAGTTACACTAAAAATTATCCAAGCCGATCAAGCACCACAACCCGATCAACCCGGTGTATTGAAGGTGATCCCGGTTAAACTGCACGCGCCGGTTGTAGCCGGTCAACTGAACAGCCATAACGGGCGCTATGTATTGGCCTGTCTGGATAAAGCGGTCGCCGCACTCAAGGCGGGTTACCCCGCCGCGCTGGTCACCGGTCCGGTACATAAAGGTATTATCAACCAGGCAGGTATCCCTTTTAGTGGCCATACTGAATACCTAACAGAGATCACCGCCGCAGAGGAGCCGGTGATGATGCTGGCCACCGAAGGGCTGAGAGTCGCGCTGTTAACCACCCACCTGCCGCTGGCAAAAGTGGCACAGCAGGTTACCCCGCAGCGGCTTGAATTGATTATACGAATCTTGCAACGCGAGCTACAGCGGCGCTTTGGCATCGTAAACCCGAAAATTGCGGTGTGTGGTCTCAACCCCCACGCCGGGGAAGATGGCCACCTTGGCCGTGAAGAGCTTGATGTGATGATACCAGTGATGGCGATGCTCAAAAAAGAAGGGGTAGCACTGCGGGGGCCGCTGCCTGCGGATACACTGTTTATCCCTAAGCACCTTGAGTGGGCTGATGTGGTGTTGGCGATGTATCACGACCAAGGGCTGCCGGTGTTGAAATACCGGGGTTTTGGTCGAGCGGTGAATGTCACCCTTGGGCTGCCGATTATTCGCACCTCTGTGGATCACGGTACGGCGCTGGAGCTTGCCGCAAGCGGAAAAGCGGAGAGTGGTAGCTTGGATTATGCGATAGAGGTAGCATTAGAGATGGTGGAAGCAGAATATGCAGCATAAAGCGCGTAAACGGTTTGGGCAAAATTTCCTGCATGATCAGGGAGTAATCCAGAGCATTGTTAATGCCATATACCCTACAAAAGAGGATAACCTGATTGAAATTGGCCCCGGTTTGGGGGCGCTCACCACGCAGCTGTTGCCGCTGGCAGGTGATATGCAAGTTGTTGAGCTGGATCGGGATATTATTCCTCACCTAGAGAAGATCTGCGACGGCTTAGGACGCTTGCAGATTACCCAGGCGGATGCCCTGAAATTTGATTTTTCAAGCCTAGCTCAGCCCGATAAAAAAATGCGCATCGTCGGCAACCTGCCCTACAACATCTCCACCCCACTGCTGTTCCACCTGATGGAGTACAGCGAGCAGATTCAAGATATGCACTTCATGCTGCAAAAAGAGGTGGTTGATCGTATGTCTGCGGTGCCGGGCAATAAACACTATGGTCGCTTGAGCATTATGTTGCAGTACTTCTGCCAAGTGGATAAATTGTTTGATGTACCGCCCGAGGCGTTTGACCCAGCACCTAAGGTCGACTCAGCGATTGTTCGCCTCACGCCCTATAGCGAGCTGCCGATAAAAGTGGATGACCTGAAAACCTACGCCATGGTGGTGACCAAGTCATTTGCCCACCGTCGTAAAACACTGCGCAACAACCTAAAAGAGCTACTCAGTTCCGATGAAATTGAGGCACTAGGGATAAACCCATCCGCACGGGCGGAGACATTAACCCAGCAAGCATTTGCCCTGCTGAGTAATCGAGTTAGCAGCATAAAAGGATAGATTAGAGGGGGAAACTTAAGTCTTGCCATCAATGTTCGCTACAAAAGCGTATCACTCCACGCTACAAGCGAAAATATCATGGATTGGCAAGGTCTGGACTGCTCTGAATGAAATACCTCAAGCTCACAGGACTCTTTATCGTACTTTTTCTGGTGATGGCGCTGGATGTGTCGAATGGCTTCATGGCACGGCTTGGCTTTGAAGCTAACTATCTGGCAACTGCCGCAGCGGCGTTTTTGATCGCTTGGTTGGCCATCAACCACAGCATAGTGATCATACTACTGGTGGTTATCCTGACCACTGCAGCGAGTCTCTCGGGTGAGGCAGCAGCAAGTATCGGTTATGATCGCGATATTGTGCTTGCCCTATTGATTGCAATTATTGTCGCCCCCAAGCTTCGCAAGCTGCTGGATTTGGAGTAGCCTTTGCCCGCCCCCCGGTCTGATGATCTCCTACAGCTCTACATTGCAGGGAGTGGTGAGGGTCGCATCTCGGTGGTAGATCGCGCTGGCTTGCGTGCACTGCACTTCGCCACACCCGCTATCCAGAGCCTACTGGACCCCCAAGCACCTGAACAACTTCAACTCGATTACACCATTGCAATGGCACTGGCTACGCTAATTCATACCACACCCCAGCGGGTATTATTGATAGGCCTGGGTGGTGGATCTTTAGTGCACTTTATCCACCACTACTTCCCGGCCATCAAGATAGAGGTGATTGAAAAAAGCCCCACCGTCATTCAAGTAGCCCGTGACTACTTCTTTCTGCCAGAAGGTGAGCGCATTCAACTCCATTGTGGCGATGCACAACAGGTTATTCCCACCCTCACAGGGCAATATGACCTGATCTTTAATGATGCCTACTCAGACCAAGGGCCCGATGCCGCGCTCTATGCCACGGGACTTCATCAACAAATAGCCCACCTTCTGGGCAAACAAGGTGTATTGGTGAGCAACCTCTGGCAACGCCGCATCGAAGATAATTTAGCGTTGCTAGGCGTGTTAAAACAACACTTGCCAGAGATGGCTTACCACAAAGATAAAACCGCGAGGAATCTGGTGCTCTTCTCCAGCAGACAAGCGTGGTCGAAACCACAATGGGTGCAGCGCAGCGCAGCGTAGCGTTACGACAGCGCAGTGGCCTCCCTTTTGATCAATACAGCCAGAAAATACACCATGGTGTAATCCCGCTGCGCTGGAAATTGCGCTTGTTGAGCTGGATGAAAGCGATAGAACGGTCATAACCCGGGAAGTTGACATAATATTATCTTTATATCGAAAACTACCGATTAACTTGACATAACCATGGCTCAGCGCTACATTTTGACATTGAGTGATCCATATATCGAAAACAGGTGGAGGTTTTGATATAAGAGATGAATATTAAAGAGTTTCAGGCGGGGATTCAGAAGCAACAATACCAGTATAAGAGTTTCACACCGGCGCTGATTAATCACGCCTGGGTTGTCTCTGATGGTGATATTTTGCGCTTGTTGAGTGATGCGGACAGGGTGTTGGGGGAGTTGAATGCTTTTTCGCAACTGGTGCCTGATGTCGATTTTTTTATCCGCATGCACATCACCAAGGAGGCCACACAATCCAGTCGCATCGAAGGAACGCAGACCAACATGGAAGAGGCGCTGCTGGATGCGCAGGATATTGAGCCTGATAAAGGAGATGACTGGGTTGAGGTGCAAAATTACATCTCTGCCATCAATGAAGCGATTGAGCAATTGGAGCATTTGCCGCTCTCCAATCGTCTGTTGAAAGCGACCCATCACACCTTGATGCAGGGTGCGCGCGGCGAAACAAAACAGCCGGGGGAGTTTCGTAATAGCCAGAATTGGATTGGCATGAGCCTGAAAAATGCGCTGTTTATTCCGCCCCATCAGGATGAGGTTGCAGATTTGATGAGTGACCTAGAAAAGTTTATTCATAATGATGAGGCATCGGTGCCCCATTTAATCAAGATTGCAATCGCTCACTATCAGTTTGAAACAATTCACCCCTTTCTGGATGGTAATGGACGACTGGGGCGTTTAATGATTGCTTTGTACTTTGCCAGCTTTGGCCTGCTGCATAAACCCGCGCTCTATCTCTCTGATTATTTTGAGCGGAATAAGACCGCTTATGTTGACCATTTGATGGCGGTGCGCGAAGCCAATAAAATGGAGGCATGGTTGGCTTTTTTTCTGCACGGCGTGCGCGAGACCGCTGAAAATTCCATCCAGGTTTTTAAAAGCATATTGCTCATGAAAGAGCGTTTAGAGCGGGAAGTGTTGCCACGTTTTAGTACTCGCCGACAGGCCAATGCGCAAAAATTAATGCGTCACCTTTATCAGCTACCGTTGGTCAATATTAAACAGGTTGCGCAGTTGTTAGCGGTCAATACCAATACCGCAGCCGCCATGGTGGGTGATTTTGAAAAGTATGGAATTCTGAAAGAGTTAACGGGTAAGCGCCGCAATAGGACATTCTGGTTTCATGAGTATGTGTTAATTTTTAGTCGTTAATATGGGCCACAATAGAATAGCCAATATTAGTTCTCCCTTTCGTATACTCGATGGCCATTATATGCCTTCTGTTTTTTCATTAAACGCCCTACGGTGCTGCTCCAAAAAGCGCTGATCTGGCAAGAATCGACTGGGCAACTTCAGCTTGCCTGTCTCTACCCGCTCCAGCTCTTGTCGCGCTCTTACGGGTAGATAGTCGGCGATTATCATTTTGTAGTTTTCGTCAAAAGTAATCAAATGTTGATCGAATGCGCGATCGTGTAAGGCGTTCAGGCAGATACCGTTCGAAGGGTTGATGCGATTTTGGGGGTCATCTTTCCAAGCGACAATATGACTGGCATTGAGCAGGCGAGTCTCTTCAATACCGGTCAAGGCGCAGCGCTTACGATATGACGTCAGAATTATTTTACGAAAGAAGCTCTGGCCAACTCTTTGGGTTGTTTCCACTCGGCGCTCACTGGCGGCTGTGAAGTCAAACTCAACGGTGGGTTCTGCTGGTGGGGAGAGTGATTGATGTTCATATGCCTTCAGCACATTGTTTGGATTAGCCAGAAACTCTATCCATACTTGTCTGTCCATGTTGCTAGCATTGGCCATACCCTTTTGCGGAATGCTGGCATCAAGGGCGGCAAGGTTTGATAGTTTCAATGCCACTGCGCTCGGTGTTCTACCGAGTTGAGTTGCCAAATTGATAACGTCAGGATTGCGGCTATGAAAGCGGCCAAAATCGGTCACCAGATAGAGTGCCAAAGCGTAATGCACTTCCTCTTGTGACCAATTTCGACGCTTTGCCAATTCAAATATCCTTCCGGTTTTTCTTACGTTACCTCTACAAAGCCCCAACTGGAACCACCAGAAAACGCTCGCTAAAAGCTACGGTGTCTTTACCCCGTAAAAGAGAATGCCACAGGTGAAATCACTCTTTGCCGCCCCTGGTAAAATGGCTATACCGGGCTTTATCTACGTCTGCTTCAGAACTGTCTAATACCGATTAAACAGTTCAAAATTTCCCTCTTTATCAAACGCAATCACAGAGAAGCTATCTTTGCGGCCGGTCTCCATGCCGGGTGAGCCGTGGGGCATCTGTGGTACGGCTAGCCCTGCAACATCTAACTTGCGGTTGATGAGGCGTTTTATATCCTGGGCGGGAACATGCCCTTCGATAACATAGCCGTCAATAATGCCGGTGTGGCAAGATGCCATCTCACCCGGTAGGCCCAGTTTGCGCTTGATGTTGTTCATATCATCGCTCACTACATCTTCTACTTTGAAGTTGTGCTTTTCTAGGTGATCGATCCAATCTTTGCAGCAGCCGCATGAGGCGGCGCGATAGACTGTGATGTTGAGTGGTTTTTCAATCAGTGAAGGTGGGGTTTTGGGATCCCAGATACTCTCTGCATAGGCGGAAGAGTGTAATAACAGGGTGATCAGTATCGATGACAATAGGTGTAGAGGCCACTTCATGACAAATTATTCCTAATAGGTTTTGGCGGATTATAACAGAGTCTCAATTTTCAGATAATGGCTTCGCTCTTGCGCCGCCATTTGCGGGGAGAAGGGGAGGTCTCCTAGGCAGGGGGCGTTGATGCGCTGGGTGATGGATTGAATATTCTCCTCAATACAGGCGCAATCCGGATCAACTCGGTTGGCCACCCAGCCAGCAAGTGTTACCCCTTTTTCACGGATGGCCGCTGCCGTGAGCAGTGCGTGGTTGATACAGCCTAATTTAATTCCTACGACTAGTATTACCGGCAGTGCCAGTGTCGCGGCTAAATCGGCAATGCTGTGTTGGCTGTCTAGGGGGACCAGCCAGCCGCCTGCACCTTCAACGATGGTAATATCTGCCTGCTCAGCGATGGTGTTAAAGCACTGCTTTAGGTGGAGAAGGTCGATGGTGGTATCGGCTTGCTGTGCTGCAATGTGTGGGGCGATGGCTGGTTCAAAGGCGTAGGGGTTGATGATTTCGTAGGGAAGTGAGTGCTCACAACTGGCGATCAGTTGCAGGGCATCATCATTGCGCAGTCCTTGCTCGCTGTTATGACAACCGCTGGCGACCGGTTTCATGGCGGATACCCGTTTGCTATGGTTGGAAAAAGCGTGCAAAAGCGCACAACTTACATAGGTTTTACCGATCTCTGTATCGGTGCCGGTAACAAAATAACCATTATTCATATTGCAATTCCTGACAAAATTAGTAACCATTAGCCCACCGTTGAATTTACATAGTATATGGATGAGCAGAAAATGAAAAAACAGATGTTATTAGTCGCCGCCGCTGTGGCTGTTTTAAGTGGCTGTTCCGGCTCTAAGGATTATGCACCTACGGCAGGTACTTCCGGCCAGGAGATTTTTGCCAAGGCGTGTATCGGCTGCCATGGCCCACTGAGTGACGAAGAGTTAACCACCTTCTGGGAGGTGACTCCTGAAAATATGAATGCCGCTTATGTGGCGGCTAAAATAACCCAAGGAAGCATGTCAATGCCCTCTTTCCCCAATATCAAGGGTGCAGAGCTGGAGGCTATCACGACCTTTGTACTGGAGCACAACAAAAACAAATAGAGCAGTATGAAAGCAGGCCATACCGTGGCCTGCTTCTATATTACTCCTAATTTACCTCTCCCCGTTTATCTCATCTCGTTGTAGAATACGCCTCCCTTATCGCTATTACTTTTCAGGTTGTTATGAAATCACAGCGTCTACAGCATATTCCTGTGCAGGTTGAGCCGGTAAATTTACCGCCTAATCGGCAGCGTATGCCAGAGTGGATTCGTACTTCACTCAGTAGTAACCTCTCCTATGGTGATACCTCGCGGGCGATCAGCCAACAGCGCCTGAATACGGTGTGTGAAGCGGCACGTTGCCCCAACCGTGGTGAGTGTTGGAGTCGAGGCACGGCGACCTTGATGCTGCTGGGCGATACCTGTACCCGTGCTTGTGGCTTTTGCCATGTAAAGACCGGTCGCCCACCGGAGTATGATCTGGATGAACCCCGCCGCGTGGCAGAGGCGGTGGCAAAAATGGCGCTGGATTATGTGGTTCTGACCTCGGTTAATCGTGATGAATTGGTGGATGGCGGGGCGTTTATCTTTGCAGAAACCTTGCGCCGCTTGCGTGATAAGCAACCTGATATCGGCTTGGAGATTTTGACCCCCGATTTTCGTGAGTGCCAACAAAATGCCCTTGAGGTGATCTATCGTTCGGTGCAATCGGGTTTGGCTCAACATGAGACGACCCTGGTTTGGGGGCATAATATAGAGACGGTACCGCGCATCTACTCTGTGGCACGCAAGGGTGCAAAATATCAGCGCTCTTTAGATCTGCTAAAATCAGCCTCACAGCTTGAGGGGGTGGAGAGCAAATCGGCCATTATGCTCGGCCTGGGTGAGCACGAGCATGAGGTTTTGCAGACCTTGGCGGATCTGCGTAGCCGTCAGGTATCCCGTATTGCTATCGGGCAATATCTACGCCCTAGCCGCCATCATCTACCGGTGGTGGAGTATATTCACCCCGATAAATTCTCCTGGTATGGTGAACAAGCCAGCGCGATGGGTTTTAGCTGGGTCAAGTCTGCACCGATGGTACGCTCCTCGTACCATGCAGAGACGTAATTTTAAACAGAGGCAATGGTATGGCGAATCGAACTCCACTCTATGATCAGCATCTGGCAATGAACGCCAAAATAGTGGACTTTTCCGGCTGGGAGATGCCGATTCACTATGGCTCACAACTTAACGAACATAAAGCGGTGCGTAGTGATGCGGGGATGTTTGATGTTTCACACATGAACGTGTTGGACCTGCGGGGGCGCGAGGCAAAGGTGTTTCTGCAAAAGCTGGTGGCGAATGATGTTGCTCGATTAAAAAGTGAAGGCAAAGCACTCTATACTTGCATGCTTAATGAGCAGGCTGGGGTGATTGATGATCTGATTATCTATTTTATTCGTGAGGGTGACTACCGTATCGTACTGAATGCCGCGACCCGCGAAAAAGATCTGGCCTGGATTACAGAGCAGTCAGCCGGTTTTGAGGTTGTGCTGGATAGCCCCGCTGATTTGGCGATGATTGCGGTACAAGGCCCCAATGCATGCGCTAAAACAGAGCAAGTGTTGGGTGAGGCAGTGGGCAATAAAATAGCCAAACTGAAACCGTTCAATGCCTGCTTTTGTGATGCGCTGTTTGTGGCACGTACCGGTTATACGGGCGAAAAGGGTTATGAAATTATTTTGCCTGCTGGTGATGTGGTGGCATTATGGCAGCAGTTACACCAGGTGGGTGTGGTGCCGATTGGCCTCGGTGCGCGGGATACCCTGCGCTTGGAGGCGGCAATGAGCCTGTATGGTGCCGAAATGGATGAGACGATCTCCCCGCTGGCATGTGGCCTTGACTGGACAGTTGCCTGGCAGCCTGCGGGGCGCAACTTTATTGGCCGTCGCGCACTACAAGCGCAGCGTGATGCTGGTGTGAGCACTAAATTGGTTGGCCTGCTTCTCGAAGGCCGTGGTGTGTTGCGTGGCCACCAGAAAGTGATCAGTGAAAGCGGCGAGGGTGAAATCACCAGTGGAACTTTTTCACCCTCATTGGGTAAATCTATCGCCTTGGCGCGTGTACCCGTTGCCATGGGTAATCGTTGTCAGGTAGAGATTCGCGGCAAACGGTTGAATGCCCGCGTGGTCAAGCCACCCTTTGTTCGCAATGGTGAAGCCTGTTATAAAGAACTGGTTGAGCAAAGCTCAACCCATAACTCATAAGGATTGCCCCGATGAGCAATACACCCAATGAACTGTTCTACACTAAAAGCCACGAGTGGGTGCGCATTGAAGATGATGGTACTTTCACCATCGGTATTTCAGATCATGCCCAAGCGCTGCTTGGTGACATTGTTTATATTGAGCTGCCCGAGGTGGATAGCGAGCTTGATGCTGAGCAGGATTGTGCCGTTATTGAGTCGGTTAAGGCGGCATCGGATTTATATACACCGGTTGCCGGTACGGTGATCGCAGTCAATGAAGAGCTGGAAGATGCGCCGGAGACAATTAACGGCGATGCCTATGGTGAAGGGTGGATTTTCAAGCTACAGCCCACAAGCCTAGATAGTGTAAAAGGGCTGATGCAGGCAGAAGAGTACAGTGCTCTAGTTGCTGAAGATGACGAATAACTTCAATTAGCCGATAGCGATTTTTATGCCATTTATCCCACATACCGAACACGATACCCAGCAGATGCTTGATGCCATTGGGGCGAAAAACATTGAACAGTTGTTTGATGAAATTCCAGAGGCGTTGCGTAGCCGAGGGTTGGATAATATTCCGCCCGGACTGAATGAGCTTGAGGTGACACGGCTGATTAAGCAGCGGGCAGCGCGGGACCAACCGTTAATCTGCTTTGCCGGTGCCGGTGCTTATGAGCATCATATTCCGGCTGCGGTTTGGGAGTTGACCACCCGTGGCGAATTCTACACCGCCTATACACCTTATCAGGCGGAAGCGAGCCAAGGCACTCTGCAACTGCTCTACGAATATCAAACCATGATGAGCAGCTTGATGGGCATGGATCTCTCTAATGCTTCGTTATATGACGGAGCCTCGGCACTGGCAGAAGCGGTGCTAATGGCGATTAGGGCGAATCGGAAATCAAAAAGCAGGCGTGTTTTGATACCCACTACGGTACATCCCGATTATCGTCGCGTGGTTAAAAACATTGTAAATAATCAAGGGATTGAGCTGGTTGAGCTGGATTATTGTACCGAATGTGGCCAGGTTATGGTCGATTCGCTGGCTCAATATGAGCAGTCCGACTATGCGGCACTGGTGATTCCACAGCCCAACTTTTTTGGCAATCTGGAGCAGGTGGATCAGCTGACGGATTGGGCACATGATCATAAAATGCTGGTGATTGGGGTGGTTAATCCGATGGCCATGGCGGTTATCGCTCCGCCGGGTGAGTGGGGAGAGCAGGGTGCCGATATCGCCTGTGGTGAAGGGCAGCCGCTGGGTATTCCACTCTCATGGGGTGGGCCGTTTTATGGTTTTATTGCCTGTAAGCAGAAGCAAGTACGCCAAATGCCGGGGCGCATTATCGGGCGTACCGTAGATCGTGATGGCAATCGTGGGTTTGTACTCACACTGCAAGCGCGAGAGCAGCACATTCGTCGCTCTAAGGCGACCTCCAACATCTGCACCAATCAAGGGTTAATGGTGACCGCATCAACCATCTACATGAGCTTGATGGGCGCGGAAGGCGTTGAACGCACGGCGATGCACTCCCACACCAATACCAAAGCACTGCTTGAGCAACTCACCGCAATTGAAGGGGTGAAGAGACGGTTTAGTGCCGCCTATTTCCACGAGGTGGTTATTCAGCTAAACCAACCTGCGGCACCGGTATTGGAAAAACTCGCCAAGGCGGGCTATCTGGGCGGTTTTTCGTTGGCGACTGATTATGCTGAGCTGGGAGATGCGCTGGTGGTTTGTGTCACTGAAACCAAGAGTGATGAAGAGATAAACCAATTTGCTCACGCCTTTGCCCAAGCGTTGCGCTAGGAGATGCCAAGATGTTGATTTTTGAACAATCTCAAGCTGATCGTTTCAATAAAGCGCAACAGCCTGGAGAGGCGATTGCGTTGAGTGATATTCCCAGCGAATTTCGTCGGCAACAACGTGTGGCACTTCCTGGGGTCTCAGAGTTACAGAGCGTGCGTCACTATACCCGGCTTTCACAGAAAAACTTCTCCATCGATACCCACTTCTATCCGCTGGGTTCGTGCACCATGAAATACAATCCACGGGCGTGTAACACCTTGGCGATGCACAGCAATTTTCTGGGCCAACACCCTCTTACGCCTGCCAGCAATGGCCAAGGTTTTCTGCAGTGCATCTATGAACTGCAGGAGATACTCAAAGAGGCAACCGGTATGAGGAGTGTCTCAATGCAGCCAATGGCGGGTGCGCAAGGGGAGTTTGCCGGTGTGGCGATGATCCGCGCCTATCACGATGCCCGTGGTGATACTGCACGCAGCGAAATTCTCTGCCCGGATGCCGCCCACGGCACCAACCCCGCCACGGCTACCATGTGTGGTTATAAGGTGCGGGAGATTCCCACGGGTGATGATGGCGACGTGGATCTTGAGGCGCTGAGGGCCGTTGTTGGCCCGCAGACAGCGGGCATTATGCTGACCAACCCCTCAACGCTGGGTGTCTTTGATCGCAACATTAAAGAGATTGCAGATTTAGTACACCAGGCCGGTGGCCTGCTCTATTATGATGGTGCCAATTTGAACGCTATTCTGGGCAAGGTAAAGCCGGGGGATATGGGGTTTGATGTGATCCATATTAATCTGCATAAAACCTTCTCTACCCCCCATGGTGGCGGAGGCCCCGGCTCTGGCCCGGTGGGCGTAAGCGAGCGCTTACTTCCCTTTATTCCAGTGCCCATGGCAGCCAAAACAGATGATGAATATCATTGGCTGACTGAAAAAGAGTGCCCACAATCCATAGGCCGACTCTCTGCCAACATGGGTAACAGTGGCATTATGCTGCGTGCCTATATCTATGCGCGCATGCTGGGCCGAGAAGGGTTAGAGCGGGTGGCCGATTATGCAACCCTGAATGCCAACTACCTGATGGTTAAGCTGATGGAGGCGGGTTTCGAGGTGGCACTGCCCGGTCGGCGGGCGACTCATGAGTTTATTGTTACCCTGAAAAAACTGACCCGCGAAACCGGTGTGACCGCAATGGATGTTGCCAAGCGGCTCTTGGATTATGGTTACCATGCGCCGACCACCTATTTCCCGCTGATCGTACCCGAGTGCTTATTGATAGAGCCTACAGAGACCGAATCGAAAGAGGAGATAGATGGCTTTATCGCAGCACTCTGTGCAGTGAAGCAAGAGGCTTATGATGACCCCGAAAAAGTAAAAAGTGCACCCCACACTTTACCGGTTAAACGGTTAGATGATGTGCGTGCGGCCCGCGAGCTTGATCTACGCTGGACGGGTGAGGAGTCTCTGATTAAGTCTGGATGAATTTAGGCTGAGAGGGTATTGTTCTCATCTGTTCCGAAATGCGCAGTTATCGTTGTTTTATAGGTGTAATTTTCGGGGGTAAATGAGGCGATTTCAGCCAGCATAAAACATTTATGACTTGATTAGAGCTTTCTCGAGTGGTCGCCTACCCCCACTATTATCTGAACCAACAAAATAAGGAAACCGCATGACTGCTCTGATTTGTGGCTCTTACGCTTATGATAATATTATGGTTTTTCATGACCACTTTAAAAATCATATCCTACCAGACAAGGTTCATATGCTGAATGTCTCCTTCCTGGTGCCCGAAATGCGGCGTGAATTTGGTGGTTGTGCCGGCAACATCGCCTACAACCTTAATCTGCTTGCTCCCGGCACAGCATTGCCGATGGCGACCGTTGGTGGTGATTTTTTACCCTACGCTGAGTGGATGGCTGAGTGCGAAATTAGCCAACAGCAGATCAAAGTAGTGGCTGAGAGCTATACAGGGCAAGCCTTTATCACCACTGATCTAGGTGACAACCAGATTACCGCTTTTCACCCCGGTGCCATGAGTTTCTCCCACCAAAATCAAGTTGCGGCGGCTGATGATATTAGCATTGGAATTGTCTCACCGGATGGACGTGATGGCATGATTCAACACGCCGAGCAGTTTGCCGAAGCGGGTATTCCCTTTATTTTTGACCCAGGTCAGGGGCTGCCGATGTTTGGTTGCCAAGAGTTGATGCGCTTTATCGAGCTGGCTGACTATGCGATTTTTAATGATTATGAGATGCAGTTGATGCAAGACCGCACCGGCAAAACTCCCCACGATCTGACTGCACAGCTAAACGCATTGGTTGTTACCCGGGGCAGTGAGGGCTCGCTCATTTATACCCAGCAGCACCGCATCGAAATACCCGCCGCGAACTCCACAGCAGTTAATGACCCGACCGGCTGTGGTGATGCATATCGTGGAGGCCTATTATATGGCTTGATGAATGATCTAGAGTGGAAAACCACCGGGCGTATCGCCTCGCTGATGGGGGCGATCTGTGTTGCTGATCATGGTACACAGAATCATACCTTCAAAATGGGTGAGTTTAAAAAATTATTCCAAGACAATTTTGGCTATTCTCTGTAAACTGTACGGATAAAAAGCAATAATCAGAACATTAAATTAAGGGGCTCAGATGGCAATTGAACTTTTCAACGATGGTAATCATCGCTGTCTGGCGTTTGAAAATTTAGTCAGTGGTGATGGCATTCAAGCGAATCAGTTTTTAGTGATTCATGACCGCCATACCGCTTTGATCGATCCAGGTGGTGATCTTACTTACACGCCACTGTTCATGGAGGTTATCAAACACGTCACCATCAAAGAGCTGGATTATGTTATCGCCTCTCATCAAGATCCGGATATTATCGCCTCTCTGGATAAGTGGATGACCTACACCAACTGCCAGATCGCCTGTTCCGAGCTGTGGTCACGTTTCCTACCGCACCTGATTCCTAGGCACCTAGAGCAGGTCAGCAAACGCAGCATGGATCAGAGCCGTTATACCGCTATACCGGACGGGGGGATGGATCTACCGCTGGGTGATACGGTATTGAAGGCGATTCCGGCACACTTTTTACACTCGGTTGGTAATTTTAACTTCTACGACCCTATCAGCAAAATATTGTTCTCAGGCGATTTGGGTGCCTCAATGGTTGAGGAGAAGCTGGATCAACCCGTGGTAGATTTTGAGGCGCATATTCCCGCAATGGCAAGCTTTCACCGACGCTACATGGCTAGCAATAAAGCGTGTCGTCTGTGGGCTAATATGGCGAGACAACTGGATATTGAGATGATTGTGCCGCAGCATGGCCGCTCTTTTAAGGGCAAAGAGGTGATCAATGAATTCATTAACTGGGTCGAGAAGTTGGAGTGTGGCCTGGATTTAATGGATCAAAGCAACTACACGATTCCATAGCCATCACATAGCTTAACCACTATCAAACGCCCCTTTGCTGGGGCGTTTGTCGTTTAACCCTCATCCTCGCGTTTCTATCCGCGGATGAGGGTATAATTATTTGGTAACTATTCAGCGTGTTTAGATTTTTCTTCAAATCGAGGCACTTTCGCACGGAGAGAGGGAGCATATAGGGAATATGTGACCGATTGAGTACGAAAATAACCAAGAGTTGAAGCAAAAAATGAATACGCTGAGTAAGTTACATTATTCGATTCACCTGAGAGCAGATTATGTCACGGGCACCCTTAAAGCTTAAAAAAAATGAAGAGCGTCGCATTTTGGGCGGCCATGTTTGGGTCTACAGCAATGAGGTAGAGACCAAAGAGACTCCGCTGACGGAATTTTCAGCCGGGCAACTGGTTGACATTATTTCCCATAATGGGAAAGTGCTCGGCAATGGCTATGTCAACGCTCACTCACTGATTTGTGCGCGCATTGTCAGCCGTGACCACCGCTATCAACTGGATCAATCGCTTATTACCCACCGCCTCAAAATAGCTCTCTCCATCCGTGAGCGACTGTTTGAGCAACCCTGCTATCGCTTGGTACACGGTGAGAGCGATATGTTGCCGGGGTTAGTGGTTGATCGTTACTTTGATCTGCTGGTGGTGCAGCTGGGTACTGCGGGGATGGAGGTGCTCAAAGAGCAGGTGATTGCGGCGTTGGATAAAGTGATAAAACCGAAGGCTATTCTGCTGCGTAATGACGGTGCCATCCGTAAAATGGAGGGGCTGGAGAGCTACATCGAAGATGCACTAGGTGAGGTGCCAGAACAGGCAGAGCTGGTCGAAAATGGTGTGAAGTTTTCAGCCCCGATTAAAAGTGGCCAAAAGACCGGCTGGTTTTATGATCACCGAATCAACCGTGCACGGATGCAACACTATGTGCAGGGCAAGCGGGTTTTGGATGTTTTTAGCTACATTGGTGGCTGGGGGGTGCAGGCTGCCACGGCAGGCGCGGATGAGGTGATGTGTATTGACTCCTCATCAAAAGCACTCGATTGGGTACATCATAATGGAGAGTTGAATGGGGTGGCAGATAAAATAGCTTGCCTAGAGGGCGATGCCTTTGCTGCAATGAAAGCCCTGCGCGAAGAGCGCGAACGCTTCGATGTCATCATTTTAGACCCGCCCGCCTTTATCAAGCGCAAAAAAGATATAAAAGAGGGCAGCAACGCCTACCGCCGTGCTAACCAAATGGCGATGCAGCTATTGAGCAAAGATGGTATTTTGATCTCAGGCTCTTGCTCACATCACATGAGTCGCAGCTCATTGCAAAATGTGATGCAGCAATCCGCGCGTCACCTTGACCGTAATATGCAGATTTTGGAGCAGGGACACCAGGGGCCGGATCACCCGGTACATCCGGTAATCCCGGAAACAGACTATCTTAAAGCTATTTTTTCGCGGGTTCTGCACCGATAAACTACCTATATTTAGAGAGTAAGCGGCTACCATTATGAAACAGTATCTGGACCTCATGCGCCACGTTTATGAAAATGGAACCCAGAAGGGGGATCGCACCGGCACCGGTACCCAGAGTGTCTTTGGCTATCAAATGCGCTTTGATCTCAGCGAAGGCTTTCCCTTAGTGACCACAAAAAAATGTCACCTGCGCTCCATTATTCATGAACTGCTGTGGTTTCTTAAAGGGGAGACCAATACCCAATACCTGAAAGATAATGGTGTCTCAATTTGGGATGAGTGGGCAACTGAATCGGGTGACTTAGGGCCGGTCTATGGCCACCAATGGCGCAACTGGCCACAGCCCGATGGTAGTACCATTGATCAGGTGAGCCAGTTGATTGAACAGATCAAAAAAACACCCAATAGCCGCCGCTTAATTATCTCGGCCTGGAATGTAGCCGACCTTCCCGATGAGACGGTCTCACCACAGCAAAACGTCAAAAACAGCAAGATGGCGCTTGCCCCATGCCACGCTTTTTTCCAGTTTTATGTGGCAGATGGCAAGCTCTCTTGCCAGCTCTACCAGCGCAGCGCCGATATTTTTATCGGCGTGCCCTTTAACATTGCATCCTATGCGCTGATGACGATGATGATTGCCCAGGTGTGTGAATTAGCGGTGGGTGACTTTATTCATACCCTAGGTGATGCGCACCTCTACTCTAACCATATGCAACAGGCTCAACAACAGCTGGAGCGTGAGCCGTTGCCGCTGCCTACAATGAAAATTAATCCGGCGGTAAAGGATATTTTCAACTTCACCTTTGATGATTTTGAACTGGTTGGCTATGAATCCCATCCACATATTAAAGCCCCCATCGCTATCTAACGGAGAGATTAGATGATCATTTCAATCATTGCCGCAATGGGGAATGAGCGGGTTATTGGTATTGAAAACAGGCTTCCTTGGCGCTTGCCAGCGGATATGCAGTGGTTTCGCAAATGCACCTTAGGCAAGCCTATTATCATGGGACGTACCACCTTTGAGTCGATTGGCAAACCGCTGCCGGGGCGCAAAAATATAGTGGTTACCCGAAACCAACAATACCGAGCGCAAGGGGTGGTCATAGTGCACAGCCTAGAGGCCGCCATTGAAGCTGCAAGGGGTGCAGAAGAGGTGATGATTATCGGCGGTGCTAACCTCTATAGCCAGGCACTTACGCTGGCCGATCGACTCTATATCACCCATATTCATGCCGACTTTGCAGGCGATAGCTGGTTTCCTAACTACAATACTGATCAGTGGCGAGAGCTCTCACGGGAGAAGCACGCTGTTGATGAAAAAAACAGCTATGCGTATGATTTTGTGGTGTTAAAGCGGAAGTAAACTCTTTAGCCAACATAAAACATTCATGACTTGATCAGAGGCAGCTGGGTTAAAAATGATAGCTCGCCTGAACCCAGCCATTGCGCCCAGGCTGCGGATAGTCACCCACATAGCTGACAACGCTCCGAACGGGGTCTCCAATAAAAGCCGGTGTGTTATCTGTGGTCATGCTTGCCGGGTAGCGAACCTCTCGGTCAAGCAGGTTTTTGATCCCCGCCCGCAGCGTTAACTGACTATTCGGGACGGTATAGGTAATGGTGGTACTTACGGTGTGATAGCTAGCAAGGTCGCTGCGCGGGTCGTTGGCTTCACGTGCTCTACTGCCCACATAGTGAAGGTCTACTGAAAAAGTCATACTGTTATGGTTCATCATCACCCCGAGTGTTCCCAGCCACTTGGCGGCACCGGCCACCGATTCGCTGGTGGCACTGTCTGTGGCGTTACTGTAGGAGAGGTTGACGTTAAGCTTGGCCCAATCAGATAGGTACCGCTCTGTCTCGGCCTCAATACCATTGATCTCCGCAGCACGCAAATTTTCAAAATTGATGAGATTTCCAGAAGAGACGATCAGATTACGCATCTTCGAATGGAATAAAATAATCCGATCCACCCGATTCCAAAGCCGGTGGATATACGCCAGCTCCAGGGTACGGATTGTTTCTGGTTTGATGGCCATGGCACTGCTGTTCCACAGCTCATAGAAGCTGGGGGGGCGGAAGGCGTGGGCATATTGAGCCTTAAAAATATGCTCGTTGGAGTAACGAAAGACCCCCGCTAGGCGGGGAGAAACATTGTCACCGACATCGTTGTATTTATCGTAGCGCATACCCAGGGTATAGGTGGTCTGATCGCTGTAAGTATACTCATCCTGTAAAACCACACTGTGGATGGTGCGTCGTTTGCTTTCATCAACCCAATTATTAACGCCGGTAAAGCGTTGCATAGAGGGTAGTGGAAAATAGAGTGGATTTGAGAGATCAACATTGCTCTCTCGCCACGCCTCCCTCACTTCAATCCCTTTCACGGAAACTGTGGCCAGCAGGTTATGGCCTTGCCAGCCACTCCAATGCAGCTCTACACCACCATTCAGCTGACGCTCGCGGTAAAACCCTTTAGCAAGGAACCCATCCGGGTAGGGACCGTAACCGACGGGCAGCATGGTAATATTAAAGCTGTTTTCATAGCGTTGCCAACCAAGGCTTGGCTGAATAAGAAGGTGCGGGTTGGGGGTGAAAAGGTGTGATAGCGTCAGGTTCTGGTGTTGGTTTTGGTAGGCGACCCCCTTATTGGGGCTAGGTAGCGCATCAAGAGTGCCGAAATAATCACCCCGCTTATTGTCTAATAATTGGGCTTTTAATGTGAAATCACCATAACCAAAGTTCAACAGTGCTGACTTATACTCCACTTCATCGTTGATAGGCCCTGGCGCATTACTGACGGCTGCCTGTGAAAAAAGGGTGTTATATAGTACATCCTCACCCGCAGAGGTGTTGGTATCGCCCCGTTGCCAGCGGGCTAAACTCACGCTGAGTTTGCTTTCAGAGAGAGGGTCTTCCGCGCTAAATGTGCCGCCAATAGAGCGCTTGTTAAAGCTCCCCCCACCTGCAAATGAGAGTGATTTATCTTTTTGAGTCACCACGTTAATCACCCCCGCATAAGCATATTCACCATACAGAGCAGAACCTGGCCCTCGGATAACCTCAATCCGCTCCACCTGCTCGATAGGCATCAACAATACCGGGTCGGCCAGAGCAGAGAGGGCCGAGTTAATAGAGACACCATCCACTAAAATTTTCATATTGCCTGATGCAAAGCTGCCGCCCACCCCGCGCACCAACGCAACCTGGTTGCCGATACGGTCGTGGGATTTTTCGATACCGGGTACAAAAGCCAGTGCCTCGGCAACCGTTGTTGCTCCTCGAGCATACAACGCATCACCGCGTAAGATGGTAATCATTCCCGGCACATAGTCGGCGTTCAGCTTGCTGCGGGTAGCAATGGTTGTCTCTTCTTCCATAATGCCAAATAAAAACTCCTCATCCCCCTCCATATCACCCAGCAACTGCTCTAAATCGTCCAGCCCAGTGGCATAACTCACAGAGAGTGTCGCAAGAGAGCTCAGCAAAACCAGCAATAGCGTGCACAGCCACCAGCTAGGCCTCCTATTCGCTACTTGTATAAATTTAGCTAAAAAAATCATCTCGATATCTTTGAGCGTAATCGATGGTTATGGGGCAATTTCATGGGGAGCTTAGAGAGGATTTTAGTTATTTTCATCGGTCACATGTCTATTGGGTTTTCAGGAAATATTTCATCTGTCGTTCGTAATCACTACTACGGCGTTTTTTCGGAAATTTCCTTGTGAAACCAAACTCCTGCGCGATCTTCTTGCAAGTTCATGACTATTTGGGCGGGTCACACACCGACCTATACCTTCGGCCATTTTATGTAAAAACTTAGTAATTTCTGGGTTGGCAGGCAAAATAGCTCACTTTTAAGCTTGGCTAGACACGCCTGACACAGCAAAAACTATCGTCAAAATAAGGTGCTGGCGTTGGCCGTTAAAAATAGTACAATAGCCCACCAAGCGCCCGTAGCTCAGCTGGATAGAGCGCCGCCCTCCGGAGGCGGAGGTCAGAGGTTCGAATCCTCTCGGGCGCACCATCTTCACTCTCCTCTCCGCCCTATCGGGGCAATATCGGGACACTTCTTAAGAAAGCGCTGAACAAGTCATGAATGTTTTATGCTGGCTGAAACTGCCCTTGTCATTAAGCCGTTAATTAATCCCAACATAGAGTACTGGTGAACACCAAGGATCGTTTGCCACAACAGGGGCATTCATTATTATCTGATCCGAGGCTGAGTACAATTCAGGAAGCTGGGGTAGCTAGATGTCGATAAAAGAAGAAAAAGACGACATCTCACGCTGATATGTTGTCCTGTTCGACATATAGGCACAATATATCGAAATTAATAGAGTTATTCGACATAAAAAAGCATAATGTCGAAATGAGCGGTGTATACACTCACAGTGTTAACTAAGGATATATGGATAGCCACCATGCCGGGTTTCAACCCCACTCAGCCATACAACACTTTACCCACTCTGCCCCCAAAGCAGGAGTTGGAAACCCGTGCGATATGGAAGCTCTGCACCGATGCACGTGTCGCCTTGGCTGAGCTTAAGCAGGTGGGTGAGCTGATTCCGAATCAATCCGTACTGATCAACACCATCCCCCTGTTGGAGGCACAAGCCAGCTCCGAGATCGAAAACATCGTGACCACCAGCGACCAGCTATTTCGGTTTGCCGACCACAATGTCAATCAAACAGACCCCGCGATCAAAGAAGCATTGCGTTATCGTACCGCCCTCTATCAAGGGTTTCACACCCTGAAAAAACGGCCGCTGAATACCAATTTGGCGGTGGAACTCTGCCGTACTATCAAAGGCAGTGATCTAGATATCCGCCGCGTGTCCGGCACAATGCCTGCCAATGACCGAACCGGCAAAGTGATTTATACGCCGCCTGCGGGAGAGGCGACCCTGCGCCAGCTACTCGCCAATTGGGAACAGTTTCTCCACAACCATGACGAGATTGACCCACTGGTTCGTATGGCCGTGGCTCACTATCAATTCGAAGCGATTCACCCCTTTACCGACGGCAATGGCCGTACCGGCCGACTGCTTAACATTCTCTATCTGGTAGATCAGCAACTGCTCACTCTGCCCGTACTCTATCTTTCGCGGCATATCATCCAAAACAGAGCGGACTACTACCGGCTGTTGTTGGATGTCACCCAAAATAACAATTGGCAGGAGTGGATCACCTTTATGCTCACCGCCGTCAAAGAGACTGCCCACTGGACTACAGCGAAGATACATGCAGTGCGTCAGTTACAAGAGCAGGCCGTTGATTATGTACGGCAACAACAGCCTACAATCTATAGCCGCGAGTTGGTTGATCAGATCTTCATCCAGCCCTACTGTCGTATCGGAAATCTGGTCGATGTAGGCATCGGCCATCGAGAAACCGTTTCAAAGTACCTTAAAGCGTTATGTAATATCGGTATGTTGCAAGAGGTTAAAGCGGGCAGAGAGAAGTTGTTTGTACATACCAAGTTGTTGCAACTGCTGACGATGGATGACAATGCATTTGTACCATATGGGCAGAAGCCAAATAAATGAAAGCAGAACGCTATAGCCTGACTAAAGGAAGCTCTGATCAGGTCATGAATGTTTTATGCTGGCTGAAACTGCCCTCATTTATCCCGAAAATTGCACCCATAGAACAACTATTACTGTGCATTTCGGAACAAATGAGAACAATTTCCTCTCAGCCTAAATCCATCCAGAGTTAATCAGAGATTCCTTAACGCCCATAAACGGCCAAGTGACGATAAAATAATTCACGCAAACACGCCGATGAGATTGTGCAGCACATGCGCTTTATCTGAGGATTAGAGTGCCTACTCATGTCGCAGGGTATATTCCAGGCCTTGCGAATAGCAGGCATAAAAAAGGCCGCGAATGTCGCGGCCTTTTCAACGCAGTCTCTGCTTTGGGGTTCAGGCG
>JALSJH010000080.1 GCA_026989455.1 Chromatiales bacterium
CGATAAAGCAGCCTGCAGCCGTAGGCGCTGCCTTTAGATAGCGATGTTTTAATTTTTCGCCATCTAAAGATGGCTCCTACGGGGCGGGTTATCTTTGGGTGGTGTTTGGGGTTTTTCGCCATCTAAAGATGGCTTCTACGAGGTGCGGGTTATCTTTGGCTGTAGGCGCTATCTTTAGGTGGCGATGTTTGGAGGGAGGCTCACCTGCCCATGGTTTGATGGGGGGTGAGCGGGGTCTGTTTTTACTGCATATATAGATTCAAGCGGCGGGCGGTGAGTGAGCCGTCACTCTCACTGTATATTCCGGGGGCTTCGATTCGCTTGACGGTGGCTCCGCTGTTTAGCAGGGTTTGTAGTTCGGTGGCGAACGATTCGAAGCTGAGGTGAAGGTGGTATGAGCCTCTTTGATGAATCACGTAGTGGCTTACTCCTGCTTCACCGGGGAGGATGGTGGGCGGGGTGGTGAGTGCGGTCAGGTCGATGCGTTCGCCTCTGCGGCTGACGTGGTGAAAGCGACCGACACCCTCCAGATTGAGTGCCATGCCGTTACTGTCTAAGCGGCTGATGGCATTGGCTGAGGCGGGTTGCCAGTCGATGACCATTAAGGCGGGCTGGGTGTTGAGGCTGACCAGTGTTTGTGCGGAAAAATCAGCCGGTGCGGTACCAAATGGGGTCACAAAACCCCGCGCCCGCAGTGGTGTGTTGGGGGTTAGTTGTGAGGTATCAAGCGTGGCGGTTGCCACTTCGTAGTGGCTGGGGTCGGCATCAAATTCGCTTGAAGTCCCGGTGCCGGTGAAGTCGAACGGTGCAATGCGGCGGCGGTCAATGGCACCCAGGTTCATGACTAATCCCCGGCGGTTATCCACTACGGTGCCGGTGATGTTGGTCATTTCCAGGTTTACCAGGCCTTGGCTAGCATCCAGTGCGATGATCAATGTTATGGAGGGTGTTATTTCGCCAAATACCGTCACCCGTGCGCCGACGGAGATGGCGGAGATGTCGTGCTGATCCATGGAGCGCTGTTTTTTTACTTTTGTCTCTGGGCCGATGGTGACGATAATTTCACCCATAAAATCAACCCTACCCTGATCACCAGGACGAATCAGTGTGGCACCGCGCACGGTTAGGGTGTTGCCATCACGGGCGATCACGTTTCCTTTTACAACACTCTGCTCTCCCCCTGGCACGCTGCGGCCAACGTAGACTTCACGCGCTTCAAATTGACGTGGATTGAGTTTAAGGTCGCCGAAGGCGATGGTGGCGGTGAGGTGCGCTTGTTGTGCCAGTCGCTGGAGGCCGCGCTCGCCTTGATAGGTTTCGCCATCAATCTGAAAGATGGTTTCATCTGTGGTTTTAACGGTTAGTTTACCGAACGCATCGTTATTGCTGCTTGAGAGTCGCTGATGGAAGGGGCGCAGGTAGATCTGATAACTGCTATCCGCTAGGTCAACACTTTGTAATGGGCCACGGACACGATGTGGTTTGTTTTTTTCCAGGTCAACATCGGCGACCAGTACCGGCATCACGGTGACCACAGGGTCTTCGCCTGTGAAGTCGGTTTGGTGTGAGGCGTTGAGGTCAAAATCGAGCGTCAAATGAGAGGGTAAACCGGGGACGATCAGCAGGGTGTTGTGGTCTTCTAAGCGCACGGAGAGTTCAACCGTGTCACTTATCGGGTTACCACTCTCATCTTGCAGATTTTCAGGTTTTACCTGCACCGGTTCACCCGCGCTATTCTCTACCCAGATATCCGCATTGCGATAATCCATCGTCAGGGTACCTTTAACGTAGGTTCCTGAGGGGATGGTGGCGGCGGTTAAGAGTTCGGTGATCTCGACATATTGAGCAAAGTCGACCCGGGTGGTGAGCGGTAGCGTCTCGACTACGGTGCCATTGGCTTTAAGCAGGCTGATGGAGGTGACATCGACGGTGTAGGTGCTGAAATCACCCTCTGCATCGGTGAGGCTGATATAGAGTTCGCCCTCCTCGCTACTGGCATCGGATCCGCTATCGTTACAGCCACTGAGTATGAACACCAGGCTGAGTAGCAGCGCCATGAGTCCATGGCGAATGGCCGAGGTTGGTTGGTGTTTTAATTGGTCTGTTTTTTCGGTGTTCATTGTCACACTCTCCATATGGTCGGGCTATCAACGACTATAACGCATGGCGTGTGAATCGGTTGACACCTCATTGTGAAGTTCATTTACCACTCATAGGTCAACGCCAGATTAGCAAAGGTAATTGGGTCGCCTGCGAATCGCTGTTGGCCAAAACCCACACCCATCTCCCACTTCTCTGTGAGTGGAATATAGTGGTCAATCATCGCGATATGGGTGCGACGGCCATCAACGGCGGATTGGCTCTGCCCAAGGGTCAATGCCATGTAGCCGGTTTTAAGCGGGAAACCCACATCAAGATAGCCGTGACGACTCTCCAGCCCTTGGGCTTGGCTCAATACGTGGGGTGTAAAGAGGCGCACCACTCTCGGGCTACGCACCGGATCGAGCTGGGTGAGGTTTTCTGTGTAGCGGTACTCAGTGTAGCGAAGCCCCATTTGCCAACCACGCGGGGTGAAATAGCGCAGCGAGGCGGTGAGACCTGTGGCGGAAAAGCTGATTGTTCTGCGCGATCTTTGTCGAGTTCGCACCTCCATTGTCATCTCGCGCTGAGTCGGACTAAGGGCGATGTACCACTGCTCAGTATTTATGCCGATTAGCAGATTTTGGCTGTTGATCTCAAAACCAGCGCCACTCTGCCAGTGGTCATAACCGATTGAGAGGTGTAGCGGTGCGAACGGATCACTACCGAGGTTAATGGCGTACTGTTTGGCGTTTGAGTTGCTGTTTTTTTGCTGGCTAGCGGCGAGTGATAGCCGCAGTTTGTGGGGCAGTACGGAGTCGGTATAGAGAGCTTGGCTCTGGTTGCCCAGCTCATCAAAGCCCAGCTCCAGAGTGAGCTGTGTTGGCAGGTGGTCTGAGGCGGAGGCCGCCGAACTGATCAAGAGCAGAAAGAGCGTGCTCAGTTGAGCACACTGTGCGAGGCAGCGCTTATTTTCTATCTTTTGCACATGAGTTCATTAGTAACGGCGATTCTCTATAATCCGCCGCTTTACCTTTGGAGGCAAGTTATTCCAACGCTGTCGTAACTGCTGCCGTTGTGCGGCGGGTAGCTGGTTAAACCGCTGGTAGCGTTGGCGAATGTTCTCTCTGTTTTGCGGTGTCATCGCTAGGTAGCGTTGAAACTGTTTGCGTACTTTCTCTCGCCTATCGGCGGGGAGCTGTTGCCAGCGTTCAAAGCGCCCTTTAAATTGCTGACGTTGCTGGGGGGTGAGTTTTTCCCAGCGCTCGACACCTTTTAATATTTTTTGCTGACGCGGTGCGGGAAGGCTATTCCACTGATCAGAAAATGGCTTCAACAGCTGCTGCTGCCCTGCACTCAGTTCACTCCAAGTAAGGGGTGTGGTGTCGGCAATTAGCGCCGAGCTAACACTCATTAATAGCAGTACAAACAGTAGTCGATTAATCATTGCGACGCTCCTCATCTTTATCACCGGCCTCCAGCTCCTCCTCACTAACCACTAATGCCAGTGGGTCGACCCAGTGCCCTTCGTCATCCTGCCACTCGGCAATAAACTCAAAGAGTTCAAGCGGGAGTGGCGCTTCATCCGCTGCAAAAACTGCCGGCGAGAAGAGTAGTAGTATGAGTACACCAACCACGCTATATTGACGGGTCAGCGCTTCTGTGGCATTTCGCATCAAGGCATCGCTCGCAGACAATGGTTGTTCCCTTGGCAAGGGCTATAACGCCGAGGTGGAATGCCACAGAATCGCCCGAAGGGTTGATCTACTGGCAGGTAACTCGCTTTGCGGTTAACCCAAGTCACTATTAGCCTCCTCTTCCAATAGCCAGAGAATCAGGTCAATATCTTCATACATCTCCGGCTCTTCCTCGGCGCTTAATAGTGCAATATCTTCAAACAGTGCCATCGGTACCGGCGGTTCACTCGGCACCATGAGGCTGTTAACCAGCACCGCGCCAAAAATCAGCGAGGCAAAAGCGGCACTGGGCATTTTCCAGCCAAGACGGCGCGGCGTGGTGAGTGCCTCTTGGCGGGCGGTGCGTAACGCCGCTACGGTGGCTGGATCAAGCGCGGCCTCTGTTCGGTCCAGCCGGGCTTTCAGCTGCTCGGTAAACCGATGGTGCTGTTCATCTTCACTCATAACGGTTGCCCCTCCAGGTGACAACGCAGTGCCTTTAATGCACGCGAATAGTGAGTTTTTACGCTGCCACTGGAGCAGCCCATGGCCGCTGCAGTCTCGGCGGTGTTCAGCCCCTCCCAGCAGCGCAATAAAAAAGCTTGTTGCTGGCGCAGTGGCAGGCGACGAATAGCCACATCCAGTCGCGCCATTGTGGTCTCTGCTTGCAGCTGTTCTTCGGGCTGCCACCGCTTTGCTGATGGCAGGTTATCCATGGGGTCGCCCTCATCACCCCAGCCAATCAGTTTACGCAGGCCGTTACGGAATTTGTTGCGGCGGTATCCATCTCGAATACGGCTCTGCATAATACGATGAAAAAGCGGCCCCCACTCGGCCTCATCTTTTGAGGCATATTTTTGTACCAGCTTAATCATCGCATCTTGCACGATATCCAGCGCATCCTCGCGGCTGCCGGTTGCAAGATAGGCCATCCGGTAGGCGCGACGTTCCACACTGGCCAGAAACTGCTCTATCACACCACCCCCAACCTTTCCGCTGGGTAGCTGCATTGACAGGGTATCAATAGGTTCACATTTTTCTCTTGAGGCGATTCTATGGTGTGTTTAACGCATCAACCTAGCATTGGTTGACACGTTTGTGGGATTTTTTGGTGTTGTGCGGGGGAAAGGGGAGGGTTAATCGCTAAACACATCGTCAAGACGCGCCTTTACGGTATCGAACTGCGCTTCAATAAAGACCACACGGCCAAATACCGCTTCGATCGCATCGGTGGTTTTCATGGCAATTTCGCGGATTCGGTTCTCCTCTTCATCGGTTAAACCTAACACCATCATCGCGTTATCGACATCATTGACCATGGTTTCGATGACCGCCATATTATCTTTCTGCATTTCGGCCATGGTCTGCTTTAGCTCATGCATGGCATCCTGTATCGCATCGACCAGCGCTTGGCGTTTTCTGTTTTTATCATCACTCATAATGACCGTAACACGTGCTTCTATGGCGTTACAGAGCGTACCGATGGTGTCTTTATAGATGCCATATTTATCTGGGTTATCAATGGGCATGTTTTTTATCAGGATAGAGAAGTCCTGATAGTTGATGATGGTGCGACTGCCAAAATCAAAGAAGCGGGATTTTTTGCGTGACATCTCAATCACATTGGCTTCAAGTGGCGACACTTCACCCTGGTCACCAAAATTCAGTTGCCCTTGTGGGGTATGAAACTGAATCGAACTGTGCAGGCCATTGTTACGCATAAAATCAAAAAACAGCTCGGCTATGGCGGCATAGCTCTCACATGTCACGCTGTTTTTAAAGAATTCGATCACCTGACCTAGGTCACTTGAGTAGGTCATCGCTTGCATCGCCACACTCTGAGATTGGGTTATCTCTTCTTTTAGCTGGCGATTTTTATTTCGCACATCCAGCACTCGGGCAATTTTTTGCACTAACTCTTTGGGGTCGATTGGCTTGGTAATGTAGTCATCGCCGCCTACCTCATACCCTTTCAGGCGCTCTTCCAGTGTGGAGAGCGAGCTGACAAAGATAAACGGCACATCGAGCCACTCGGGTAATTGATGTACTTCGCTACAGAACTCATAGCCATCCATGCCCGGCATTACAATGTCTGAAACAATCAGGTCTGCCGCGTGTTCTGGCTGTTGCATTAACGCCAGAGCCTCTTCGGCGCTCTCTGCACGCAACACCTCGTAGCCCTCCGTGGCGATATGCAGCGCGTTCAACTCCATGAGTGCGGGGTCATCTTCAATTATAAAAACAGTGGGGATTTTATCTGACATAAGTAGACTCTTGTGCGGCTCAGGATATTGCCACTATAACGACATCGTGGTGATAAAAATGAGCACTTCATGGTCAAATATTTAGGATCGATCTAAATCGACTGAAAACGGTGACGTAACCGAGCAACTTGCGTAACATAACCCTAATGACTAGAGACCTTTTTATAAACAATAGTGCCGTAAAGCCTCTGCTGCTTATCTCGCTACTCTTCTGTTCAAATGGGCTTCAAGCTGAAGCCGAATCAGAACCCACGCCCGCACCCTGGTATGAGGTTGAGATCATTCTATTTGAGTGGAACTCAAAAAAAGCGCCGTTCCGTGAGGCGTTAAACCAACAAGCAACCACGCCCGAGTTGATCGGCACCCTTGAGTTAACCCCTCCATTTAAGCCTGAACTGGATGATGGCAAAGCGCTCGAAACGGCATATCAGCAGTTAACGGAGTCGCAGCTTCAGCTCTCTGATGCCTTCAATAAGCTGGAAAGAAACCCTGCCTATACCGCACTGCTACACATCGGCTGGCGACAACCCGGGCTGAGCCGTGATCTCGCCCCGGCGGTTTTGATTTACCCCTATGCGACGGATCAGCAGATTAGTGAAGCACGCTATATGGGCCTTAGTGAAGAGGAGGGTGATGCCTCCCCCCCTAGCGAAGCCACTTCCGAATGGCACGATGGCAGCCACATCTTCGGTTACATTCGTCTCTTTTTGAGTCGCTACCTGCATATCGAGAGTGACCTGGTACTTTCGAAACCCGCTGAGGTGGTCTCACACCACTTGCTTCTAAATGATATTTCAGCACGTCTACAGGTGGCGGAGAGTGGCCGCTATTTCAACTCACCCGATCAATTATTAACCCCGGCGAATATCCCCTGGCGACAGGAGACCTCTCTGCATGAAAACCACTATTTCAGAATTGATGAGAGCCGCCGTGTGCGCAAGCAGGAGCTGCACTATTTTGATCATCCGCGTTTTGGGATGTTACTGGTGGTGCGAGATTACACACCACCGGTTGAAGAGATTGATGAGGTAGAGGAAGCCGCTGAGTACGCCGTCGAGTAGTTACAGCTCGCTAACTACCCGTGTTAGCAACTGCCGCACCCGCTGCATTCCCAGCTCCAGTGTTTGCTCGATCTCGGCCATGGTGATAACACCCTCTGTACACCCTGCGGCCCAGTTGGCCACCACGGCACAGCAGGCGTAATCAACGCCTAGCTCCCGCGCTAAAACCGCCTCTGGCATTCCGGTCATCCCCACTAGGTCACAGCCATCCCGTTGCATACGGATGATCTCGGCGGCGCTCTCCAGCCGTGGCCCCTGGGTCGCCCCATAGGTTGCGCCTGCGAGCACTGAAAAATCGACACCTTGCGCCGCCTTTAGCAGCTTTTGGCGCAGCGTTTCAGTGTAGGGGTAGCTAAAGTCAACGTGCTCAACTGGCTGATCTCCACCATCATAAAAGGTGGCTTCACGGCTGTGGGTGTAATCGATAATCTGATCCGGAATCGCCACTTGTGCTGGCCCCATGGCGGCCGTTATGCCACCCACCGCCGCTACCGCAATGATCTGCTCAACACCCACTGAGTGCAGTGCCCACAGGTTAGCCCGATAGTTCACTCGATGGGGTGGAAGGGTGTGGTGTTCTCCGTGCCGCGCAAGAAAGACCACCTCACGCCCGGCCAGTTTGCCGATGGTCAATTCACCAGAGGGTGCGCCGTAGGGTGTCTCTACCGCTTGTCGCTGTGTCACCTCTAAGCCCGAGATGGAAGCCAGCCCGGTACCCCCGATAAATGCAATTTTAACCATAATCGCTACTTCTCTTTCATGGCATAGATTGCCGGTAGGTTACGCAGGTAACCCTTATAGTCCATACCGCAGCCAAAAATATAGCGATCTTCTACATCCAGGCCGACAAAGTCGGCACGCATTTTTACTTTTCGGTCATGTATTTTATTAACTAGAACGGCGCTATAAACGGCCTCGGCTCCCACACGGTAGCACTCATCAATAATCGATTGCAGCGTGGCACCTACATCGTGAATATCATCGACGATTAACACGGTACGCCCCTGCAAGTCACTCTTGGGTTTCACCCGCCACGTCAGCTCACCGCCCTCGGTACTGTTGCTGTATCGCGTGGCGTGCAGGTAATCCATCTCCAGCGGAAACAGACAGCGTGGTAACAGCTGGCCTGCGGTAATCAAGCCGCCATTCATAACACTCAAGACCAGCGGATTTTTATCAGCCAACTGCTGGGTGATCTCGGTGGCCATCTTATCCAGCGCTTGCTGGATCTGCTGTTCATTGTAAAGGCAATCGGACTCTTGGTAGATCTGCCAGGCGTGGGGGGCTATCTCATTCATGGTCATATTTTCGGTTTGGGGTTAGGGGGGGTTCACTTTGCGCTTCGCCCGCAAATTGCAGGGAGTCCGCGAAATGCAGGGTCGACGTGGGGAATGCGATTTCCGCACTGTGCTGAGCAATAATATCGCTTATTTTCAATAACACATCCTGCTTGATGGTGTGAAACTCCACCCAGTTGGTGGTGTGGGTGAAGGTATAGACGAAGAAGTCCACCGATGAGTCTGCAAACTGGTTGAAGTTGACCATCAAGGTCTGGCTGGTATCAATATCGGTGTGTGAGCGTAACATCGCCTCAACCTCGGCCACAATGGCAGGCATTTTATCAATATCGTCATAACGAATACCAATGGTTTCATAGATGCGTCGATGGCTCATGCGCGATGGATTCTCTACCGAGATGGTGGTGAAAGTGGCATTGGGCACATAGAGCGGGCGCTTATCGAAGGTGCGGATTTTGGTCAAACGCCAGCCAATCTCCTCTACGGTACCTTCGATGTTTTTATCCGGTGAGCGCACCCAGTCACCAATTGAAAAGGGGCGGTCGAGGTGAATCATCAACCCACCAAAGAAGTTGGCTAGTAGATCCTTTGCCGCCAAACCCACCGCCAAACCACCGATACCCCCAAAAGCCAGCACCCCGGAGACGCTGAAACCGAGGGTCTGTAGCCCCACCAGCACCGAGGTTATGATCACCGAAACGCGCAGCAGTTTAGCAAAGGCACTGGCGGTGGTGATGTCAACACGTTTGAGTGATACCAGGTTTTTTTCGGCCTCTCCAATAAAACGAATCAGGAACCAGGCCAGGGCGAAAATCACCCCCACATCACGCAGCGGGCCTAGCGCAGCAAAGATCGGCTGATCCTTGATGCCCTGTACCATTTCTGCCGCAAAAGTGAGGCCCACCACCCAGATCAACAACGACAGCGGCTTGATAATGGCCATAATCAGCGCATCATCCCACGGGTTGGCGGTCTTCGATGCTTGCTTGGCGATGCGCAAGAAAATACGCTTTTGTATAAAGTTCAGCAGCAGCACCAAAAACACCACCACAAACACCTGGATAATCCACCCATTGCCATCTTTGGGTAGTCCAAGGGTTGTCATCAGCTCTTCGATCATTATTTCACCCTATAGTCACTCTTCAGCGAGTTCACCTTTTGCCTCAATTTGAGGAAAAATCCAAACACGCTGAAGAGTTACCTTTTTTCTATAAATTGAGTAGTCGCTCATCATCATGGTGAAACCTATCCATCACCATGACCGCCTGTTTCCATTTGGGGTCGCGCAGCAACTCTACCCGGGTCACGCTGTGTCGCCCATGCATTCGCGCTAAACGACTGTGGGAGGCGGCATCATTGCGATCTTTAAGCCCTTGTAATATTTCGAGTGCGGCGCTGCGGTGGTTACACACTAGCAGCATATCACAGCCCGCATCCAACGCTTTTTCGGCACGTTCAACAAAATCCCCACCCGCTCCGGCCGCCGCCATACTGAGGTCGTCACTAAAGATAACCCCCTGAAAATTCAAACGCTTGCGCAGTACCTCCTGTAACCAGAAGTGTGAGAAGCCTGCCGGTTGCTCATCACAGCGGCGGTAGATCACATGGGCGGGCATAATGGCGGCCATACCGTAGTTGATCATGCGTTCGAAGGGCAAGATGTCATCCGGGTAGATATCTTCATAGCGACGTTCATCTACCGGCATTGCGGTATGTGAATCGGCACTGACCCAGCCATGACCGGGAAAGTGCTTACCGGTTGCGGGCATACCCGCCGACTGCATACCGATCATGTACGCGTGGGCAAGCTCGGCCACCGCTTGCGGGTCACGGTGCCATGCGCGGTCGCCCACCACCTCACTCTGGCCATAATCAATATCCAGCACCGGGGCAAAGCTGAAATCAACCCCCACTGCGCGCAGCTCTGCGGCCATTAACCAACCGGCGGTTTCGGCCATCTTTTTGGCACGGCGTGGATCTTTTTTATAGTGCACACCGATTTGAGCGACCGCTGGCAAACAGCTAAAGCCGGAACGAAAGCGCTGCACACGCCCCCCCTCATGGTCGACCGCCACCAGTAGTTTCGGCTGGCGTAACAAGTGAATCTCACTGATCAGCGCCGCTAACTGCTCGGGGCTTTCATAGTTGCGACTAAACAGAATCACACCGCCCACTAGCGGGTTTTGTAGCGTCTCACGATCTTCAGCGGTGAGTTCCACCCCTTGCAGGTCGAGCATAACAGGGCCAAGTGACATAACGACTTTTCCATTAACGACTATTGTAACTACCGACTATTTTGCAAGCGGACATCCAGGCGATCCCGTAGCTGATCACCCAATAAATTGGCAGCCAGCACCACCAGCATCAACGCCACGCCCGGTACCAGAATCATATGCGGTGCCACCAGCAAGTAGCGGGTGCCATCACGGATCATGCTACCCCATGAGGCTTCAGGTGCCTGCACCCCCAAACCAAGGAAGGAGAGCCCCGCCTCTGCAATCACCACCGAGGCGACTCCAAAGGTCGCCTCGATGATCAGTGGTGCCATAATTAATGGGATCAGATGACGCACGACAATCAAAGCTGGTGAGACACCCAGGGCAATCGCGGCCTGCACGTGGTCGCGGTGTTTAATCGCCAGCACCTGAGCGCGACTCAGGCGGGCAAAACCAACCCAGCCGACCACCGCTAGGGCAATCACTACATTCTCCACTCCGGGGCCAAGAATACCCGCCATGGCAATTGCCAAAAGAATGCCGGGGAAAGCCAGAAAAATGTCGATAACACGGGTGACCAAGTGGTCGAACCAGCCGCCAATATAGCCACTCACCGCACCCACTAAGGTGCCAAAAAAAAGTGAAATGGTGACCACGCCAACCGCCACCATAAAGGAAGTTTGTGCGCCCATTACCAGGCGATCCCAGAGTGGCCGCCCCAGATCGTCATACCCCAGCCACGCTGCGCTATCGTGACTCAGCAAAATTTTTGACAGCTCAATCTGATTGGGTTGCAGCCCCATCAATGGCCCAAACAACGCCATCAGCAGCCACAGCAGGACGATCCCCAGGGGGAACCATAAACGCATCGGCATCACCCTTCTCCCAAGCGGATACGGGGATCAAGCCAGCCATAAACCAGGTCGGTGAGGGTATTGACTACGACATAGGCCAAGCTGATCAGCAAGATACACGCTTGCAGCACTGGATAGTCCCGACGTTGAATCGCTTCGATGGTGAGCTGGCCAATGCCGGGCCAGGAGAAGATGGTCTCGGTAATCACCGCGCCACCCAGCAAAACCCCCAACTGTAACCCCAGCAGCGTCACCACCGGCAACAGCGCATTACGCACCCCATGTAGCCAAACCACTCGCCACTCACTCAACCCTTTTGCACGGGCGGTACGGATGTAATCTTCCGAGAGCACTTCGAGCAGTGAGGCGCGCACCATCCGCGACAACACCGCTGCCAGCGCACTGCCCAGCGTAATGGCGGGTAATAGCAGTGATGCGAACCCCTCACGCCCGGAAACAGGCAGCCAGCCCAGTATCACCGAGAAGAGCAGAATCAGCAGCGGCCCCATCACAAAATTGGGAATGGAGACACCAACCAGGGCAAAACCCATCGCCCCTTGATCCCACAAGGTGTGTTGGCGAATCGCCGCAATAGTACCCAAGGGAAAGGCGATAGCGACCGCCACAATCAATGAGGCCAGTGCCAGTTCGAGGGTGGCCGGTATGCGCTCAGCCATTAACGCCAGCACCGGGCGTGAGGAGTGCAGGGAGTGGCCAAGGTCAAACTGAAATAGGCCAATGTAGTAATTTTGTAGCTGCTGGAGAATCGGCAGGTGCAGCCCAAGGGCTTCGCGCAGTGCTTCACGGTCTGCGGGGCGGGCGCTCTCTCCCAGCATCACTTCAACCGGATCACCTGGAATCAGGTGAATAAAAAGAAAAACGATACAACTGACACCCAGCACCACAACAAAGGCACTGAGCAGGCGTGAGGCGATGAAATTAACCATTCAGAGCGCTTTGTACAAAAAGTGGTTTTCGTTCCAGCAAGGAAAAAATAAATTGGACCAAGCGCTCATTCAAAAAATCAATACCCCATCGCGTGTACACGATCAACCACCTTGCGAGACGAAACATCCACAATCACCACATTCCAGCCCACCATTGCCCGGGCCAGCCCTCTATCCAGCGGCGACAACATGCTCTCCAGTTTTTTAGGCAGTGGAAATCCGGCACCCCTTGCCAGTTTTTTATTCATAATACTGGGTTGATTGCTAACACTCTTTACTTTCGCCGGTTGGGTGCGATAGCTGCCCGGGCCGGGGGTGGGAGGCGCGGCCATATCACCGTAATAGGCCAAGATGACCTTACGATCCTCATCACTGAAGTCGTCGCGGGTGCTCATGCTGTTGGTGCCACAAGCTGAAACAAACAACAAAACTACAAGGGTGATCACTCCCGTTGCCGTTAATCTGTGCATTCCGCTTTCCCTTTTAAGTAAAACATTATTCACCGATAAAGACCTTGCACCGCCCTTTCAACAGCGCAAACAGTGCCATTATATCGCGATTTCTCATCCTGATACAGCCATGCGATAGCGGCTTGCCCATGGGCAGTTCATCAGGGGTTCCATGAATATAGATATAGCGCCGCATACTATCCACCCGCCCCAGGCGATTTCTACCGATCTCCAGCCCCGAGAGCCACATAATTCGCGTTAGCACCCAATCCCGCTGTGGATGTTTTTTGGCCAGTGCCGGAGTATAGATTTCTCCGGTAGCACGCCGCCCGACAAAGACGCTATTTTCGGGCGCGTCTTTACCAATCATCGCTCGAATCAGATGCCAACCCCGTGGAGTGCAACCGCTACCCACCTGCTCACCCGGGCCATTTTTAGCGGTTGAGACAGCATATCGTTTTAGACAGCGATCTCCTTGGCGTAGCTCAAGCTGTTGATCCGCAATTGAGACAATAATATGTTGTGGAGAATCACTGCCGCTGTACATGAATCAAGCCATCGTAGTTACCATCGCTGGAGAGAACATAACCCTTAATATCGGGACGTGCCACATAAAGATGCTCTTCGTACCAGAGTGGTACATAGGGCAACTCTTTAAATACCAGCGCCTGTAGCTTCCGATAGGCTTCCACCCGCGCAGGCTGGGTAGCCGCTGACTCCGCCTGTTCAATCAGCCGATCCACCTCGGGGTTAACATAGCGCCCACGGTTGGCTCCATTGGGAGGAATCGCCTCGCTGTGAAACACATAACGGTAGATATCGGGGGTTTTGATTCCCACCCAGGCGAGGCTGTACATCTGAAACACCCCTTTTTTGATGTCACCATAGAAGGTGCCCCAGTCGTAGCTCTGAATATTCACCTTGATATTCACCTCACCCAGCTGCTGCTGGATCACCGTTGCCAAACGAATTCGAAAGGGGTCACTTGAGGTTTTGTAGGAGATCTGCAACGGTTCACTTGCGCTCACCCCGATCGATGAGAGCAGTTGACGGGCGTGATCAGGGTCGTAGGGGTAAGGTGTCAAACTAGGGTGACCCGCCCAATGGGAAGGGGGGAGCAGTGAGGTGGCAAGCTGTGCGCCGTCGGCAAACAGGTAGTGAATAATCGACTCACGATCCAGTGCATAGGCAATCGCCTCGCGCACCACCTGCTGGCCAGTAAGTGAATCTTCAAAATTAAAACCAAGGTAACTGAAGTTGGAGCCTGCCCGCCGCTCAACCTGCATCCCCTCTGCAACAAGGTGCTGCACAATCTCGGATGGCAGTTCGTTCTGTAGCAGATCCACCTCGCCACGCAGTAGTTTAAGGGCACGAACAGTGGGGTCTTTTACCCGGATAAAGGTGACTGAACGCTGGTCGGATAGTCGCTCCAGCTGCAAACGCCCCTCTTCCGGCCACGCCACAAAGCGGAATGGCCCACTGCCCACGGGCTGAGTATTAAAGGGGTGCTGAGTGGCTAGTAGCTTGCGGGGAAGAATGCCGATGACCAGGTAACCGGGAAAAAGCGGATCACTTTTATTGAGGTGAAAATCGATTGTCCGCTCATCAACTATCGCCATCGACGCTATCAACTTCAACGCCGCTCGGTGGGGCGACGCAGTCGCCGGATCAAGGACAGATTGATAGGTAGCCAACACATCCGCCGCCTGTAGGGGGGTTCCATCGTGAAAGAGTGATTCACCCATCAACTGAAAGCGGTAGTGGCGCTCACTCAACTGCCGCCATTCAGCAAGCGCCGGTATGGCGCGATTGGCCTCATCAAAATCAATCAACTGTTGATAGATAAGTCGATTGACTCGCGCCGAGGTGGCATCGGTAGAGAAACGAGGATCGAGCGTCACCGCCGCATTGGCAATCGCAAAACGCAGCCCCTCCGGCGGCGGTGAGCCACACCCCACCAGCCCCAACATGAGCAATAGCCAGAGTAGATATTTAGCGATCATCCCAATCCTTATAGGGGTGATTCACTAGGCAAACATTATAGTAACGCGCATCACCCGAGACCTCTTCACCGGCCCAAGGCGGTTTTTCGAAGGGTTGATCTTCACTCTCCAGTTCAACCTCAGCGACCACCAAACCTGCATTATCGCCCTCAAACAGGTCGACTTCCCAGATATGATCGCCCACTTTTACCTCATAGCGGTGCTTCTCAATCAGTGGTTTCTGGCAGAGGTTATTCAACATCTCCAACGCCTCATCCCGAGGAATGGGATATTCATACTCCGTGCGGCGAATGCCTAACGTCACCCCTTTGATATTGATATTGGCTCGTTCACCTTCAACTCTCACTCGTACCGAGGCGTGTTTGGCATCCCCTAGATAACCTTGGCTGATAAAAACAGCAGGCCCGGCATTATCACGCCAGCTGTCATCCACTATTAAAAACTTTCTTTCGATCTCTTGTGCCATACGCTATGCCCCGCAACCTCTCAGCACTGACGTTCAAACAGCGCAATCGACTCGACGTGAGTCGTATGGGGAAACATATCCATCACCCCAGCACATTTCAAGTGATAGCCATACTCATTGATCAACACGCCGGCATCTCGCGCCAGTGTCGCGGGGTTACAGGAGACATAAACCAGTTTTTCCGGGGTGAATTTAGCCAACTGGTGTAACACCTCCAGCGCGCCACTGCGTGCCGGATCAATCAAAATTTTATCGTAGTGCTGCGCCATCCACTCCAGCTGCGAGACATCTTCTGCCAAATTAGCCACATGGTACTCAACATTCTCGATACCATTACGCCGCGCATTTTCAATCGCCCGCTCAACCAAGCCCTCATCGCCCTCCACACCCACTACCTGCTTGGCCTTACGCGCCAGTGGTAAGGTGAAGTTACCCAAACCACAAAACAGATCCAGCACCGTTTCATGGGGCTGGATATCCAGCAACTGCAACGCTTTAGGTATCATTTTTCGGTTAATATCGGTATTCACCTGGGTGAAGTCACCGGGCCGGAACTTCATCTCGATGTCATACTCAGGGAGGCGATAAAACAGCTCGCCATCGGCTGGCCACAGTGCGGCCACCGTTTTTGGCCCCTTGGGCTGTTCATAGAGATGAATGCCCGTTTTCTTGGCATAGGCGACCAGCTTTTCACGATCCCCCTCACTCAGGGCAACCAAGTTACGAAAAACCATTGCGGTCGCATCATCACTCACCGCCACTTCAATCTGCGCAATCTCACTACGAGCATCCAGCGAACCGATCAACTCCGACAGCTCATCCAACCGCTCACCCACATCAGGGTGCAACACTTCGCAGCGGTGCATATCTGCCAAGTAGGGACTATAACGCTCGCGAAACCCCACCAGCACCCGCCCCTTACCGTGCACATTACGCACCCCAAGTCGCGCCTTGCGGCGGTAGCCCCACAGTGGCCCTGTTAACGGTGGCAACACCTCTTCGGGCACCACTTTGCCAATGTGTTCAAAATGTTCCAGCAGCTGAGCCTGTTTCGCCTCAATCTGCTTGTCGCTGCGCATATGTTGCAGGCTACACGCGCCACACACTGCAAAGTGGGGGCACTTTGGCTCAATGCGCTCTGCGGATGCCTTTAACACCTCATCAACCCGCGCCTCATCAAACTTGCTGGCGCTTCGCACATAGCTGATCACCACCTCCTCCCCAGGAAGTGCACCATTCACAAACACCACTTTGTCATCAACCCGCGTCACACCGCGCCCCTCATGACTGAGTGACTCAATAGTGACCGTCACCTGACCATCAGGCACCTTTTTAAAGCGTCTTCTTCTTGTTCTGCGTGCCATAGGATTATTGATTACTCATTTTTTAGATTTAACCTAACGGATTCAAGCGCTGCCTGATAGGTATCGCCACACAGAACCCCTTGAATCATCGCCAACCGCAGATAGAGCAGATAAATATGTTGGGCATTGGCTAAACACCCCTGCTGTAACACGACTAGTTGCGCGCTGTTTTCGATTTCACGACACTCTCCGCTAGCGATTCCCGGCGGCAGAGGCAGTGCCATCAATGAAGCCAGTTCGTTCAGGCTGTTATCACCTCCCTCTACCGCCAGCATCTGATGCAGATCAAACCAACCGCACTGCATGGCACGACGTTGATCCGTGCGTGATAACGGCCAGTCTTGTGGCAGGGGAATAGCGAACTTCAATGCTCGAAACTGCAACAGCGCCAAAACCGAGTTCTGTTGCCAATAAATACGACAGGATTCACTCTCCAAAATAGCGAATAACTCACGCAATAACTGCGCCTCATCGTCACTCTGTAACTGAATGGAGGAGAGTTCATCACCCTCAGCGATCACCAGTGAAACTGCTACCAAGCGCTGCAAATGTAAGGGGAGCGTCTCATCTCTCTGCTGGCGCTGCTTATAGAGCATCACATTGGTAATGGCGTGCTGATCAAGCCCTTTAAGTCCATACAGTCGACTGCCCGCTATCAAGTCTGGCGCAGTAATAATATCAAAACTTATACTCTGCAAAACAGCGCCTTATCCCGGAAATAGATCAGTGGAGAGGTAGCGATCACCGCGGTCACAAATAATTGCCACGATCACTGCATTTTCAAGGTGTTCAGAGAGCGCCAATGCCGCCGCCACTGCCCCCCCTGAAGAGACACCGCAGAAGATTCCCTCTTCGGCAGCCAGCGCACGGGTTGTCTGTTCCGCCTGCTGCTGGTTCACATCAATCACCTGGTCAACTCGGGATGATTCGAAAATTGCGGGCAGATAAGCCGCGGGCCAGCGGCGAATGCCGGGGATACTCGATCCCTCCTCTGGCTGCACCCCGACAATCTGTACCTGTTGACGCTGCTCCTTCAAATAGCGCGAAACCCCCATAATGGTACCCGTGGTGCCCATGGCACTCACAAAGTGAGTGATCGTACCTTGAGTATCACGCCAAATTTCCGGGCCGGTACCTTCATAGTGAGCCAGTGGATTATCAAAATTAGCAAACTGATTCAGCACCAAGCCACGTCCTTCCGCCTGCATCTGTAGTGCCCGATCCCGCGCACCCTCCATCCCTTGCTCCTTGCTAACCAGCACCAGCTCGGCACCATATGCCTTCATGGCACCCCGGCGCTCGGCGCTCATGGTTTCAGGCATTATCAGCACCATTTTATAGCCCCGAATAGCCGCCACCATCGCCAGCGCAATGCCGGTATTACCACTGGTGGCCTCAATCAACGTATCACCCGGCTTGATATCACCCCGCGCTTCAGCGCACTGAATCATGCTCAATACGGGACGGTCTTTCACCGAACCTGCCGGGTTATTACCCTCCAGTTTAACCAGCAGCGTATTGGAGCTGTTGCCCGGTAGACGCTGCAAACGGACCAGTGGGGTGTTGCCGATAAAAGATTCAATGGTTGGAAAAGTCATCGCACTATTTTCTCAAAAAAGGTCGCCTTAGTTTACACCAGAATCTATCGAGTAAGCGCCAAATTATCACCAACTCCTGTGGACTCAACCCGGCAGGGCCGTATAATCACCCCCTATGAACAGCCGAAATAACCAAAAAAAGAATCAGTTACGCATTATCGGCGGGGAGTGGCGTGGTCGAAAACTCCCCTTCGGCACCTCTGAGGGGCTGCGCCCTACCCCTGACCGGGTACGGGAGACGCTCTTTAACTGGCTACAGCCGGTGATTACAAGCGCACACTGCATTGACCTCTACAGTGGCAGCGGCGCCTTGGGCTTTGAGGCCATCTCCCGGGGTGCAGCCAGCGCTACCATGCTCGACAACCAGAGCCGTGTTACCCGCCAGCTCCAAGACAATGCGCTGACCCTGAAATGCAGCCGGGCAAAAATTGTCAATCAAAGCGCCCTCGACTATTTGGCTCACCCCGCCAGCCACACCTATCAAGTCGCCTTTATTGACCCGCCCTACCAGAAAGGGATGGCCGAACCCAGCTGCCGCCTATTGGAGGAGAACAACTGGCTCGCACCCGGCGCGATGATCTACCTTGAAGTCGAAAAAGCGCTCTCTACCCTACCGGTTCCGGATAACTGGGAGCTGCTGCGCAGCAAAAAGGCCGGACACCTCAGCTTTCATCTACTACAGCGCCACCCATTGCAGGAGCAAACATGAGAATTGCGGTCTACCCGGGCACTTTCGACCCGATCACCCTTGGCCACCACGACATTGCAATGCGTGCCGCCACGCTGTTTGACAAAGTGATCCTTGCCATCGCCCACAACCCAAAAAAAGTACCCGCCTTCACCCTCGATGAACGTGTCGCCATGGCACAATCGGCCTTTGCTGACAATCCTAAAATTGAGATTAAAGCCTTCGACACTTTATTGGTACACTTTGCTCAGCAGCAGCAAGCCAAGGCGATTATTCGAGGCTTGCGGGCGGTTTCTGATTTTGACTATGAGTTCCAGCTTGCAGGCATGAATCGCAAGCTCGACCCACAGATTGAAACGGTATTCCTCACCCCATCAGAGCAGTACACTTATATCTCATCAAGCTTAGTACGCGAAATATCAGCCATGGGAGGCGATGTATCAAACTTTGTAAATAGAGAAGTAGAGGCTGCACTTCATCAACGTTTGCGGTAGAATTCCCACTCAAACCATTTAATACAGATATAAGCAGGACATTACCATGGCATTGATTATCACTGACGAATGCATCAACTGTGATGTGTGTGAACCAGAGTGCCCCAACGGCGCCATTACCCAGGGCGAGGAGATCTACGAGATCGACCCCGACCTCTGCACCGAATGTGTAGGCCACTATGACACGCCACAGTGTGTCGATGTCTGCCCGGTAGACTGCATCCCTAAAGATCCCGCCCACGAAGAGAGCGAGGATGAGCTGATGGAGAAGTACAAGCGCATTACCAGTTAGGGCTTAAGGCCTCCTTCACTAAAGGAGGCTCTGATCAAATCATGAATGTTTTATGCTGGCTTAATCAGAGCTTCCTAAAAAAAAGGCCCCATTCGGGGCCTTTTTTTATCCAGAAAGCGATTCGATCGACCCTAATCAGGCGGCGGAAGATAGAGCATATAGAGCCCACTCTCCTCCTCCGCAATTCGATTGGTCAGCACCTCACCAATCACGTCAAAATCTCTTTTGAATTCAGCATGATAGACAGCGTACGAAACAGAGTAATCGGTTAAAAACTTAAACGCCACCTTACCAATCTCATCCATATCGCGACGAAAGCTCTTGATAAGCTCGCGGGTGTTTTCATCTTCTTTGTAATAGTGACTGACATAGACATAAAAACAGGCATTCTCAACCAGCAGGTGGCTGGTTAGTTTGCTTTTCAACTGATTCAGCAGTTGATTCAATTTTGAGTAGCTCTTCTTTTCATAGGCATTGGCACAGGAGGTGTAAATTGCCACTAGCTCCTGATGGTCATTTTCAAGTTTGGTGATCAAATTCTCATCGTACGAAAGCCGGGTACCCGGTAGATAGCGTTTCTCTGCTTTCTCATGACCAACCCTTGCCTTTTTCTTCCCAAAAAGCCAATCCCACATTTTTTTAACCTATTTAGCTGTTGATATTTATACAAAATAAATAATATATTGCCACCACAAGGTGCCGGCTAAGTATATGCTAAACACGTTAAAATGTTGTCATAAATTTGGCTTTTTGTGTTAATCACCCTGCCAATGGGAGAGAGGATATGCCAGAACCCTAACCCCCAATAAGGTTTCGGCGTTCATCGGTATCAATCAACTCAACATTCAAACCACTGCCAAGGTAGGCAAAGGCGATTAACGCCTCATCAAAAGCCTCACCGGGCTGAGGAGCGGCGGTTACTCTGACCCCCTGTCCCGCCAGAACATCCAGAGAGTGTGTCACATCATCCACTTTGAAACCCAAGTGGTGCAAACCCTCGCCCTTCTTCAAGAAAGAGACCAATGGCGATGCCAAGCTACTCGGTTCAATTAGCTTGATATCCAGCCCACCCGGCTTGCTAAAAAACTGCACAACCACCTGCTGGCGGCTATTTTCAACTTTTTCAGTTTTCGGCGTATAGCCCAGCAGCGTGGTTAACACTGAACGCGCCTTGTCGATCTTACGAACCGCTAAACAGATATGATCCAACTGCATGACCACTCACTCCTTCAGATTATTTGACCGCAGCAGGCTTCACCGCTTCGAGCTTCCAGATCTCATCGTTGTAGTTGCGCATGGTACGATCGGTAGAGAATTTACCGCTGGTCGCGGCATTCAAAATGCTCATACGAACCCAGCGATCCTGATCTCGATAGGCGGTGGCGACGCGCTCTTGTGCGTCCACAAAACCGCGAAAGTCGGCTGCGGTTAACCAAGGGTCATGGGGGCTGGTGATGCTCTCAATGATGCCGTCAAAGATACCGGATTCGAATTGACAGAAGTGGCCACTTTGCAGCAGGTTCATTACCGATGCAAAATCAGCATCGTGGTTGATATAGTCCCACGGCTGGTAGCTGCCTCGCAGGGTTTCAACTTCTGCAGCGGTTAAACCAAACAGGAAGAAGTTATCATCGCCCACCTCTTCTCGAATCTCGATGTTCGCACCATCCAGCGTACCAATAGTCACCGCGCCGTTCATCATGAATTTCATGTTTCCGGTACCCGAGGCCTCTTTGCCGGCGGTAGATATCTGCTCTGAAAGGTCGGTTCCCGGAGCGATCACTTCCATTGCCGAGACGCGATAGTTCGGGAAGAAAACCACCTTTAGCAGGTCGCCCACATCCGGGTCGTTATTCACCACTTCAGCCACATTGGCAACCAGCTTAATAATCGACTTCGCCATGGCATAGCCGGGAGCCGCCTTACCACCGATCAAGACACAACGTTTGGTCCAGTTTTGAGTATCACCCCGTTTAATACGATCATAAAGGTGGATAACGTGCAGGATATTTAGCAACTGACGTTTGTATTCATGGATACGCTTAACCTGCACATCAAACATAGCCGAGGTATTAAAGGTGACGCCACACTCCTCTTCCACTAACTTGGCCAAGCGCTGCTTGTTGGCCAGTTTTACATCAGCCCACGCTTTGCGAAACTGTGTTTTGCTGGCGTAGGGTGTCAACTTGCGCAGCTGTTCAAGTTCGGTAATCCAGCCACGGCCGATCGTCTGGGTGATCAACTTATTCAAACCCGGGTTGCACATCGCCAGCCAGCGGCGCTGGGTAACCCCATTGGTTTTATTGTTAAACTTCTCCGGCCACATCTCATGGAACTCTTTAAACAGCCCCTCAACCAACAGCTTGGAGTGCAACTCGGCAACACCGTTAACCGAAAAACTACCGACAATCGCCAGATTAGCCATACGAACCATTTGACAAGGCCCCTCTTCAATAATCGACATGCGCTGCTGGCGAGCCGTATCACCTGGCCAACGCTGTGCAACCTGCTTCATAAAGCGGGCATTGATCTCATAGATGATCTCCAGCAGTCGCGGCAGCAAATAGGCGAACATCGGTACCGGCCAGCGCTCTAACGCCTCTGGCAGCAGCGTGTGATTGGTGTAGGCCATCACCTGGGTAACAATGCCCCACGCGTCATCCCATGCCATTTGATGCTCATCAATTAACAGCCGCATCAGCTCAGCAACGGCAATACTGGGATGGGTGTCATTTAATTGGAAGCAGTTTTTATCAACAAAGGTGCCAAAGTCATTGCCATGCAGCCGCACCCAACGGCGCAGCACATCTTTTAGTGATGCCGAGGCGAGGAAATATTGTTGGCGCAGCCGCAACTCTTTGCCATTTTCACTGGCATCATTGGGGTAGAGCACCATGGTGATATGCTCGGCTTTGTTTTTGGCGGCAACCGCTTCGATGTAATCACCGGCATTAAACTCGCTCAGGTTGAACTCATCGGTGGCGGTCGATTTCCATAGCCGCAGGCTATTCACCGTATCATTTTCAAAACCGGGAATCGGCACATCATAAGGCACCGCTAACACATCAAGGGAGTCGACCCAACGCACCCGTGTGACACCCGCATAGTCGGTGTAGTGCTCGGTGCGACCACCAAAGTGGATGCGCTGGGTAAATTCAGGGCGCTCCAGCTCCCACGGGTGGCCATCACGAAGCCAGTGATCCGGCTCTTCCAATTGGTGGCCGTTTTCCAGCTGCTGGCGAAACATGCCGTATTCATAACGCAGCCCATAACCCAACACAGGTAGTTGCAACGAAGCGCAGCTATCAAGGAAACAGGCGGCCAAGCGACCCAAGCCACCATTTCCGAGGCCGGCATCTGGCTCACTATCAACAATCTGCTCTTGATCAATACCGTAATCGTACAGCGCCTTGTGTACCGCATCATCAATACCGAGGTTTAGCATCGCATTACCCAGCGCTCGCCCCATTAAAAACTCCAATGAGAGGTAGCAGGTGCGACGAGCATCGACCTTTTCATAGGTTGCACGGGTATTTTTCCAGCGCTCCATCAGGCGGTCTCGAACGGTATACGCCAACGCTTCATATAAATAGTGCGGTGTACAGTTATCAAGATCGCGCCCCAAGGTGCGACTAAAATAGCGAATCAGGTCATCGGATATCGCTTTATCATCCATCGCCAGTGGTGGCAGTTTGATGAGTTTGGTGGTACAAGATTTGGCTTTAGCATTAGATTTCGGCATGATATTTTCCGTTTATATCGATTTCAGCAATAGCATTATAGGGGAAGATTATCGCTTCGCGAGAATATAACCGCCATCATCACTTTGGCTTATGGTGAGCGGTAACCAGGCGGTCTAAATGGTTGGCAAAGTTTTGGCGATCTTTTTGATTCAGTGCCGGAGGGCCGCCGGTCTGAATACCACTTGAGCGCATGGTGTCCATAAAATCACGAATATTAAGCCGCTGCTTGATGTTCTTTTCGGTGAACAACTCCCCCCGTGGTGAGAGTGCCAGTGCCTTTTTCTCCACCACCTCCGCCGCCAGTGGAATATCACTGGTGATCACCAAGTCACCCGGCTGAACCAATCGCACAATTTCATCATCCGCCACATCGAAGCCACTGCTTACTTGGCGGAACCCGACAAAGGGAGAGCGCGGCACTTGAATCGAGTGGTTAGCCAGCAACATCACCTGAATCTTTGCCCGCTTAGCCACCCGAAACAGCACCTCTTTGACCACCTTGGGACACGCATCCGCATCAACCCATATCTGCACGCCACACCCCCTCCCACTAATTTAGTCGCTATTATGACACAGCCAGCCGTCCTTTTAGCGTGCTATGATTGCCCGCAAGCCAATATGAACCTACCGGAATCCAAGATGAAGATAATAGGCAACGCACTGCTCATTAGCACACTGCTCTTCCTTATCAGTTGCGAAAAGAGTGCTGAACCGGCCATAGAGAAGTCGATTGAGATGGCCATCACCTTTGATGACCTACCTGCTAGCTCTCTTGCCAGTATTGAAAAAATGGCGAGCGCACTCAAACAGCACCAAGTACCCTCACCCTATGGCTTTGTGAATGGTAGCTATATCTACAAAAGGGGTGTCGATAGTACCGCCAAACTGGCGATACTCGACTATTGGCTACAACAGGGGTTCTTGCTCGGCAATCATAGCTTCAACCACGTTGCCATCAAGCGGCAAAAAAGCTTAGCGGATGCTCAGAAAAATAGCCAGATGAATGAGCAGGTACTGGCGCAAGTTGAGCGCTACAACAATCGCACTCAAAAAGATGACTTGATCTACCGTTACACTTTTCTTGATGAGGGGTTTAATAGCGAGGTCGGTACTGATTTTCGTAACTACCTAACAACAGCGGGCTATAAAATAGCCCATGTCTCTATCAATCCGGCTGATTGGGTATGGGCTGAGAAGTACCAAGCGTGTCGACAAAAGGGCGATACGGCGGCTATGAGCGGCCTAAAAAGTGCATTTATCAGCTATACACTTGATGTACTCAAAAGCCGCCAAGAGGCGTCTCAAATGCTACTACAACGTGAAATAAAACATATTCTACTACTGCATTTCAATGAGTTTACTGCAGATGTACTGGAGCCCTTATTGGCGGCACTCTCACAAGCGGGGGTTAAGTTCATCTCGCTTGATGAGGCCATGGGCGACCCTCTTTACCAGCAATACCAGCAACAGATCCTACCCAAACAGAGCGACATTCTGAACAAACTGGCACTGATGCAGCGGCAATATAACTTCAGCACACCGACCCGACCACAGCTACCGGAAAACTTTTCCCAACTCTGCATCTGAAACAAATATATCGCCGTAGGAGCCATCTTTAAGGTGGCGATGATCTAGGATTTCGCCATCTAAAGATGGCTCCTACGGGGTGCTATAAACTATCCAGCCGCTCCAACTCTCTCTTTATCCGTAAAGCGTTGCTCTGCTCTGGACGCAGTGTTGATGCCAGCTCATATTGGTAGAGATCACCGGTCATGAAGTTCTTCACCTCACGCCGCACATAGTGCTCCACCGCAGGGGAGTAACTCCAAGTATAGCGCCGTAAAACACGCATACTCTCGCCCGAGTAGTGATCACAAACAATGCGGTAGCTGGCAAACTCACCCGCCAACACTTGAATATTTTCCTGAGCAGCAACACGACAACTCCACAACTCCACACGGCGTGTCTCGTGCTGTTTTTTATCATCATGAACGGTTGTCAAGACACGAAAGTGGATGTGGTTACCCACGTGCAAAGGCCACAACGCATCAACATCACCATGGAGGGTCCGCTGACCATGCTTACCCGCCAGCTGCCACTGCATAATCGGTAATACAATATTGCGGTGACGAGTATAGTGCCGCCCTTTCCTGGATGAAAAGGTAATCAGGTCACCCGCTATTTTTTCGACATGCTCAACCCGCTTATTGGAAAAAATGAAAGTTTCACCCTCCTCGTAATCAGGCAATGGTGCTGATATTTCATCCTGAGCCTGCACCCCATTGGTGGCTAGGCAGCCAAGAGCAAAAATGGCAATATATACCCGTGTGACGCTATTTTCCAACATCCTGACTCTCCCCAAGCAGACCATAACCAAAGACCGGGTCACGCCCAGCCACCCCGACATCCACCGCTTGATGCTGCAGTTGCGCAAGCAAATGTTGTTGACGTGCCACACTCGGTATATCTAGGCGATTCGCCAACAGCGCACTGACCACCGGTGCCGCGTAGGATGTACCACTGAACACGCCGTAACCACCTTGTTGATTGGCAGCCTTCACCTTTACACCCGGCGCTGAAAAATCCACATATTGACCCCGATTAGCACGCCGATAGACGTGCCGACTGGCATCCACTGCGGTCACCGCAACGACCCCTGAATAAGCGGCCGGATAGAGTGGTGGCGCGGCGGGGCCATCATTACCTACCGCAGCGACAACCACATGCCCTCGCGCCAGTGTTTTGCGCACGGCCACCTGTAACAGCACATTATGTGGCCCAGCCAGGCTCATATTAATAACCGGCACTCGCTGTTCAACCAGCCAGTTAAGTGCAGATGCCAAACTATCGGCACTGGCTTTAACACCGCCAGAAACACCCTCGGTAAACACCGCAGCACTATAGAGCGTGGCGTTCGGCAGCAACCCCTGTATAGCATCCGACTCCCCCACCAGCACCGAGGCGATACTGGTGCCATGAGCCATAGGTAGCTCACCGGCACCAATGAATGATTGGTGGATAATATGGCTATTGCGTAACGCCTCATGTTCCCTATTCACCGCTGTATCGATCAGCCCGATAACGGGGCTATCTGAACTCAACTCTAACAACGACTCTGCAGCCGGAAGAGAGCCACTCTCTGTGCTATCACGCATAGTCTCGTAAAGGTGATTATATTCATACAGGGCATTTTGATCACTCTGGCGCAAGCGTTCAATCGCCTCGCGCACCGAGAGATCTGCCGGTGTTTCGATCACCGCAATACTAATACCCAGCGCCCCGAGACTTTTTTTGCGCAACACTGCGAAACCTAGCGCCTCAATCAACTCCAGAGAGGTATCATCAACATCAATAGCGAGGATCTCTTCGGTACGGACAACAAAGCCATAATGGTCAAGCTCTTCATCCACCTCGTCAATCTCCTCATACTCCTCGTCTATTGAAAACTCCTCATCTTCGACCTCATCATAATCCTCGCCATCATCGCCATCATCGCCATCATCGCCATCATCGCCATCCTCGCCATCCTCGCCATCATCGCCATCATCGCCATCATCGCCATCATCGCCATCATCGCCATCATCGCCATCATCGCCATCATCGCCATCATCGCCATCATCGCCGTCCTCGCCATCATCAAAACCATCCTCCTCGGTCTCATCTTCCTCACCATCCAGGTCAAGCTCATCATCATAGTCTTCATCTGCGATGGCCTCAGAGACAAAGATCGACAGCAGTGCTTCTGCCCGTGGCGCTGTCTGCATCACAGACTCATTCAACAGCAAAGTACTGCCGGCCACACCAAGCAAAACGCCCATTATTGCGGTTATTTTTTTCATATCACTCTTCAAAGACACTCGAATTGCTTGGCTTGCTTTTTCTCTACCCACTCAATTAAGGAGGCTCTGATTAAGTCTGGATGACTTAATCAGAGTCTCCTTAAGGTTGAAGCAGCACTCTTAAATAGATATTAAAAAGATAAAATAAGGCATTGGTATGACGTAAAATAGATTCAACTCGTATGGAAACTCTGATTAAGTCTGGGTGAGTTGATCAGAGCTTCCGTATGGAATCATTTATAAGCCGTGCTCACTAAAACCCGACTACCCAGTCAAGCATAGACCTTCATACAAAAAGTTTCATTTAGACCGAGAACGCTCTGATCAACTCACCCAGACTTAATCAGAGGCTTCCTAAAGATCACGTATATGCGCTATAACAACGAGCACCGGCCGATTTTATTCCCGCTGGAAAAAAATTTTCATTCTTGTGGAATAAATAACAACCCAGACCGTTATCCTAGGAATGAAGATGAATAGAGATGAGAGTGACCTCAGACACGAGATTGTCGCACTGATTCCACGATTGCGCCGTTTTGGTTTGACGCTAACCGGAAACTCTCATGACAGTGATGACTTGGTGCAGAGCGCAATTGAGCGCGCCCTGAAAAGTCTGAAGAGCTGGGAGCGAGGAACACGTCTGGATAGCTGGATGTTTCGAATCACACAAAACCTGTGGATCGATCAGTGCCGAGCCAACCAACGCCGTGATACCAGCACATCGGTCGATGAACTGCATGATTTAAGCGGTGAAGATGGCCGAAAAGTAACAGAGGATCAACTGATGGTGCGTAAAGCGGAGATAGCAATTAGTAAATTACCGGAAGAGCAGCGCAATATTGTGGCCCTAGTATTGGTTGACGGCCTCTCTTACCGCGAAGCATCACACATTCTGGAGGTTCCCATGGGCACCGTAATGAGTCGCTTGGCTCGTGCCCGCAAGACATTGGCAGATCAACTACTGCCCGGAGGTGAGTAATGCCGGTATCTGAACATAATAATATTGATGATAAAATGCTGATAGCCTTTCTGGATAATGAGCTATCAAATGAGCAGATGGCTTGGGTAGAGCAAGCGATAAACGACGATAGCGCACTGGCCGCCAGAGCAGAAACCTTGGCGCTGGCTGACGACTTAGCATCACAAGCCTATCAACATGTCATGCATGAGCCAACACCTCAGCATTTAATCGATACTGTATGGCAAAAGAGTGCTGATCAATCGCGCACTAACGTGGTCAGCCTGGCCAGTCGTCGACGTTTTTCAGGCTTGCTACCCTTGGCAACCGCCGCTTCGTTAGCACTGGTAGTGGGCGCAATACTCGGGCCACAACTCACCAACGATGAGATTGGCAGCCATCAGTTAGCACAAACAGAGCAAGGCTCCCTCAGCGTGCAAAACCCCTTATACATTGCCCTAGAGAAGACCCCCAGCCTACAACACTTCGAAGTTGAAAGTGGCTATACCATTCTACCGGTAATGAGTTTTCAGGCTGTTGATGGTCGCTATTGCCGCGAGTTCCAAGTCAACAAAGAGAAAAGCATATCTGTGGGCGTAGCCTGTAAACAAGATGGCAGCTGGAATACTGAAATTCTATTGGCCGCTGACCACCACCCAGCAGATCAGCAAAACTATCAACCCGCCTCAGGGTATAGCCAAGTCGCGCTGGATGCCGTGCTTGATGACCTATGGAGCGGTATCGCCTTCGATCAAACAGAAGAGCAAGCCCTTATCCAGAAGGCTTGGCACTAACCCGAGGACCTGGGGTGCCCTTGGGTAAAAATATGATTGCCGCCTTCGCCGCAATCAGATATAAACCCACCTTATAGCCTTCATATCAATTATCTATTGAAAGGCGAGCGCATGCTGGACGCTAATTGGCTGAGTGTGTTGATAATGAATGGAGAGCCACATGACATCCTTTAACATTAGGCCTGATGATGCGGGCATTCGAAACCTGCGAAATGAAAACCTCAAGCCTCACACCACCAAAGCCACAACCGCCGTTGACCCTTATCCGAAAGTTAATCCGGTAAAAATAGGTTTTCAAGAGAGCGTACTGCGCGAAGAGATCGCCCTGAGGGGATACCCAGAAAAAGAGAAAGAACAGGCACCGGCGGCACCCCAAGTGGAAAACAAGGATCGCCGCAGTGATCGGCGACAGCAACAAGTACCGGTCATTCTCGACACCCGAAGTGGCCGCGAACGACGCCAGTTAAGTAACAATATTGACACGCCAAGTGCTAACAGTACCGATCAAGAGGGTCACAAAAAGGTGGGGATTGACCTGTATACCTGATAACCCGCAAACAACATCACTTTTGAATATAAGCTACATTATTTTTTAACCTCTCAACCATCACCTCATCGCCCTCGGCAATGTCACTCTCTCCTCTATTTTCGAACACCCAGGTGGTGCCTTTATACTCCAAGCGCAACTCCCCATCATTTTTAACGATTTTACCTAACTCCCCTACTTGCATCGTCTCTAGGAGTAAATCATCTTTATTCATCGAGTTTATAAAGAGAGGCCGTAGAGTGAAGGTTAAAATACCGCCCAATAACATGGCACTTAATAGTTGAAATTCACCGGCACTCCACCCTATAAAAAAGCCACTGATGCCAATAACAACGAAACCTATCCCAAAAAAAAGGATCACAAAAGCGCCCGTCATCAATTCAGCAGCCAACAGCAACAAGCCTATGGTAATCATCAGCCAGGCAGGAATTTCCGCTAATAAGTTTTCCATTAACTACTCCCTGTATTCTTTTGTCCAAACAGAGTAGCAAAAGCCGTCAAAGAACCCACCATTTCAGCCGTCTCTACGGGGACAACCACTTTATTTGCCGAATCGCTGCTCGCCAAACCGGCAAAAGCCGCAATCCGGTCTTTAGCCAGCAAGAAACTCGCAGCATCTTTATTTTCTAACATCGCCTCATTGATCAGCGCGATCGACCTTTGATCCCCGGTCGCAAGTTGCTCCTTTTCATAACGCTGGGCATCGGCCATTCGCTCAAGCGCTTCTGCTTGTTTAAAGGCTTGTTGACGCTCACCCTCCGCCTGCAAAATAAGGGCATTTTTATCCCCTTCTGCTTCTGTTTCAGTGGCTCGTCGACGGCGCTCAGCCTCCATTTGCAGCTCCATCGCAGTCTGCACCGCCTTTGGCACTGAAATGTCTGCCACTTCAACACGCGTGACTTTAGCCCCCCAAGTACCACTGGCTAAATCTAAGGCGCTCAGTAATACCGCATTAAGGTCGGCCCGTGAGCTGAGTGTTTCATCTAACTCCATACGGCCAATTTGAGCGCGTAACGTGGTTTGAGCCAGTTGCGCAATGGCCACTTTTAAATCTCTAATTTCATAGGTCGCTTGCCTGGCATCGTTAATTCTAATAAATACCACCGCATCAATCTGAATACTCACGTTATCTTTAGTAATCACCGCTTGACGAGTCACATCAATAATCTGCTCTTGGGTACTAAAACTAGAGCGCTTCCGATCAATAAAGGGAATAATGAAATTAATACCCGCACCCAGTGTTCGGTGGTACTTCCCCAGACGCTCAAGAACCCAGAGCTCTGCCTGAGGCACGATCTTTATCGCGAGCACAAAATAAATCAAAACGACTGCTGATAAGGAACCCGCAAACCATAAAAACTCCATATTCCCACCCCTTTAGGTATCTTCATAATCAATTAACTATGAATGACTGGGTTAATACAATACAACCCTCGCCACGGCTAAAAAACCCAAATCGGGCGAGTGGTTAATACCCGCACTAAGTGGTTGCTATATCCATTAAACTGAGAGAAAACCGGGCTAAAATCCGCTTACCCGATTAAAAACAGGTTAATTAGAGCCCCGCCTGCCTTGCTGAAACGGATTGATCCCGCTCCTCATTTGCATCGTCGACAACTTTTTCTGGTTTTTTTGGCGGCGGCTCGCCTTCTGCCTCTTCATGGGACTTCTCTACCGCTTGCGGTAATGCGGCCGCCGGCTGCTGAGTTATATTCGGCGGCTGCACAACTTGAAGGGTGGTTTCACAATCGGTTAACTGCTGGGCACCCTGGGCAAGATGGTGGTATACCTCGCGGTAGTTTTCATTCATTCGTTCAATAAGTTGTGCCGTTCCCTGAAAATGAGCGGTCACACTCTCGCGATACTCTGCCAACGCTTGCTCGGCTTTTTCCAATCGCTGCTGATTCACTTTTTTTTCCTTCCCTTCTCCGCTACTAAAGCGGCCGATGAAAAACCCGATAATCACTGCAATCACTCCAATAGCAATTTCCACCAGCATAACTTCCCTCCTGTTAACGCGCGGTAACGCGTGAAATACTATCTTGAATAAAGCGGGCAATAAATAGCTGCGCCGCCTCGTCCAGATGGTCAAATTCAACACCATGATGAAAGGTGGTCGCAACCCCCATTGCATCGGGGTACTGCTCACACACATGACGAACAACACAGGGTAGCGACAGGGTTTCACCTGCCCCCCCTATGTCGGGCATTTCAATAACAAAATGATCCCCGCGCCCGCCTAGGCAGCTCGATGAGATAAAACGAGCACCTTGCGTGCTGATATCCGCCATTGTCACTGAAAGCGACTGCTCACCCTCACGAATATTCAGACGCATCACCGGCCCTTCAATAGGGACCCGACTGGCTCGCCGCGCAGATAACCCCTGAACGCCTTTGGGGTACGCCAAGTGCAGATAGTGGTATGGCTTATCGCACACAAAGGTTACCTCGCTGTAAAAAGCATAACTTTTGTCACTTCCCAGATAGCGCACCGCCAGCTTATCACCCTCTTTAAGTGCTTGAATGCTGTCATCACCGTATGCGGGTGTAACCATCAAGCTTTTATCCGTAACATAACCAATCAGCTCAACCAAGTAACATGAATCACCGTTCTCTGGCTCAATTTTGAGGCTGGCACCCACCATCAGATTTAATGCACGTGATAGCATAATATTTCCTTTTGTCCGTTCACTTTCTTGCGATTAAGGACGCTCTGAAAAAGTCATGATAAAATAGCACCCATCACTAATTAACAATAAAAACAGGCACCCCATGTTTCAACTTGATCCAAGGTTTAATAACGATTGTACTGTCATTGGGCGCTTTAAGCTCAGTTTATTACTGCTGATGAATGATGCCAATTATCCTTGGTTTATCCTCGTACCTCGAGAGGCCAATATACGGGAAATATACCAACTCAGCGATCAACAGCAGCAGCAACTTACCCGTGAATCCTGCCAACTTTCTAGAGCGCTGGCTGCCACATTCAATGGTGATAAAATCAACATCGCATCCCTAGGCAATATCGTCGAGCAACTCCATATTCACCATGTGGTGCGCTACCAAAACGACCCCTCCTGGCCTGCACCCATTTGGGGGCGGCATAAGGCGCTGCCCTATACTGCGGAAGAGCAAAGAGTCGTCACTCAGCAACTCATTCATGCGCTGGACAGCCACTTTGTCCCCGCAGGCTAAAATGAACACCTCCCTCCACTTTTGGCTAACCACGCCCCTTAAAGAGATGAGTAACGCACAGTGGGAGCAGCTGTGTGATGGCTGCGGCCTCTGCTGCCTTAATAAGCTTGAGGATGAGGATAGCGGTGAAATCTTCCTGACCCGCATTGCCTGTGATCTATTAGACAAGTGTAGCGCCCAGTGCAGTGATTATGAAAATCGTTTTTCATTAGCCCCTGATTGCACCCAACTTACGCCGAAAATTGCTGAAACCGCAAGCTGGTTACCCAGCACCTGTGCCTATAAGCGGTTGGCAGAGGGTAAACCACTGTTAGCATGGCATCCACTCATCAGCGGCGAATGTGATAGCCCGCAAAAGGCCAACATTTCGGTTCGCGGCAAGGTGATTCATGAGCGTGAGGTGGGTGAGCGGGAGTATGCCGATTTCATTCTTACAGAAGAGGAATTAAAGCTGCACAGAGCAGAATTCCCCTGTTAAGATAGCGAAAGGAATTGTTAGGAGAGAGACATGGGCGCATTCATTGAACTATTCATCATCTTTGGGCTTTTAGGCTTAGTCTACTGGGCAATTGCACGTAAAAAGCCGGATCGTAGTAAAGGTGACAAGCGCAACCCAGACTAGGGAATCTCTGATAAGCCTGGATGAATTCAGGCTGAGTAGTTACAGAAGAAGTTACTCAGAGCTCCCCTTGAGCTGCACAGACAAAGCCCGAAGCTAGTCAGCTTGGACCACCGGTGTTTCACCTAAAAACTTTTCGCGATCACTCTCATCTAAATAGCCTTTTGCCGCTTTGTTCAGTGACTCTGACTCCATAACAGTCAAGATAAGAACCAAAACCATTGTGGGCAAAATCCCCAAGCCACCCACAATGGCGTACGCCATCTCTTTAATTGCAATTGAGTTATGCACCAGCCAAGCAACGGTGGCGGCGACACCCAGCAAGGCGTAGGCGATCATAAATATCTTGGTGCGTTTGACCACCATCCGCCAGTGGCAACGAATAAACTCACTCTCGTGATTCACCTGACTCATGCCGCGAATAAAGGTGTAACCGACAATAAACAGCGAGATAACCGGTACGCCGAGTGCCAACCAGGGGACGGTCGAGTTACTCAAAGCAATAATGCTTAGAAGAATATGGTTTCCTACCATATTAAATAAGAAAAGCTGATGCGGCCACTGCGCTTCTTTTATCTCTTGTTCGCTATATTTTGATTCTGACATCACTCACCCCTAGGTAGTTGACGAGAGCGCTTGCGCACATTACTTCATTCCGCATCAGCGCTAATAAGCGCATCTCTCGTGCAAAGATTTCATTCAGTCTCTTTTTTGTCGCTCTGTCGATTATTAGTTGGCAACATCGGGTCATCATCATCATCGAGTATTCGATGGGCGGGACCTTCGAGATCATCATATTGCCCTGCGCGAGCAGCCCAGAAAAAAACGGCCACACTCACCAGCGCCAGCATAATCATTGCCGGCAGCAATGCATAAATAACATCCATAACCTTCTCCTGCGCTACTCGCTACCCTGAGTCGCTTTACATGATTCAATTTGCAGCAGCCTCATGAAAGATTCGCGTCGAGCTTAGCGCGACGTTTTATCAAAATGGCATTACCAATCACCAGCAAAGAGCTGATCGGCATTGCAATAGAGGCAAATACCGGCGTTAAGCTCGCACTTACCGCTGTGGGTATCACGATAACATTATATCCAAGCGAAAGGTTGATGTTTTGCTTGATGGTTCTGATTGTCTGTTGCGCTAGGTCAAATGCAAACAGTAAGCGCATCAGTTGATTGCTCATTAACACCATATCAGCACACTCAAGCGATACATCGGTGCCCGATCCCATGGCAATTCCCACATCGGCGCGTGCCAGTGCCGGGGCATCATTCACGCCATCGCCCACCATCACAACAGATTCCCCCTGTTTTTGCAGCTCAGCAATTACATTGTCTTTATCTTGAGGCAGCACCTCGGCAATCACATTCAGTTCACCACCCAGCTGTTTTGCCACTGCGGCGGCGGCCATTTGACTATCACCGGTTAGCAGGGTGACTTCGATATTTCTCTCATTAAGCGCCTTGATCAGGGCAGAAGCGCCCTTACGAATTTGGTCAAATACGCTAATAATACCCAGCACAGCGCCATCCACCACCACCACTACGGCAACCCCCATCGATGCCTCTATCTTATCGTAGGCAAGTAACAAATTTGGTGGCAGAGCAATATTCAGGTGATCAAGCAGACGTCGACTACCCAGCTGAATGGTTCGCCCCCCCGCTTCAGCCACCACTCCGAGACCCGGCAGACTGGAAAAACTATCCAGAGGCGTGCCCTGGGTAGTGATACCTTGGTCTTTTGCGTGCTGAACAATCGCTCGCGCAACCAGATGTTCAGAGCGAGACTCCGCCAACAGCGCATAGTGCAGTAGCTGCTTGCAATCAACTTCGGATGCAGCGTTAAGCGTCACATCCCCGACCCCCATGCGCCCCTCAGTAATGGTTCCAGTTTTATCAAAAACAACATGATTAACCGTGGCAAGCGTTTCAAGTGCCGCGCCATTACGAACCAGCAAACCATTTTTTGCACCGTGGCCAACGCTCACCGCAATACTCATGGGGGTTGCCAAACCAAAAGCACAGGGACAGGTAATAATGAGCACTGAGACAGCCGCCAACATTGCCACATCAAAGTCGCCCGCGTATGACCAGTAGATGAATGTCCCACTGGCCAGCAGTAGCGTGGTGAGAACAAACCAAGGCACCACGCGATCCGTCATACACTGTATCGGCGCTTTCGAGCCTTGCGCCGCTTCAACAAGGTGAATGATTTTTGACAGTGCTGTCTGCTGCCCCAGCGAGACCACCTCTACCACCAGCGTCCCCTGGCCATTCACACTACCCGCCACCACCTTGCCGCCCAAGGATTTTTTAACCGGAAGAGCCTCACCCGTCAGCATCGACTCGTTGACATCACTATCGCCGTCGACCACCACACCATCCACAGGAATACGCTCACCCGGCCGTATAATGACTTGGTCACCCACTGTCAATTGGCGCACCGCGACGAGTGTCTCTTCACCCGCCACAACCCGGGTGGCTGAGCGCGGCTGTAACTCCATTAAACGACTGGTTGCCGAGGTTGCATTGCGGCGGGTGACTCTTTCGATGTACCGACCCACAAGAATAATAAACAGAAAGCTGACCACGGTTTCAAAATAGACATCTGTACCGTTATTAACGGTGGCCCAAGCGGAGTAGAGGTAGGTAACCATTACGCCAAGCGCAATGGGTAGATCCATGGTCATCTGTCGGTAGCGAAGCCCGCTCACAGCACCTTTAAAGAAGGGCCAGCCAGAGTAAAGAAGTACCGGTGTCGCAAGCAGCAGGCTGATCCATTGCAAAAAATGGCGATGTTCAAGATCCATTCCCGATGCTGACATATCCGCCGCATAGATCGAGATAGAGAGCCACATCATGTTCATGGCTCCAAAGCCCGCAAATGCCATGCGATAGAGCAGCGTCCGGTTCTCTTTCTGCTGCTGACCCTCAAGCTTTTCCATATCGAAGGGGACGGCAGAGTAGCCGATGGCCGCCAGTCGTTTTAAAATTGCAGAGAGCTTTAGATCGGTGTCATCCCAACGCACACGCAGGCGGTGGTGAGCCAGGTTAACCTCAGCCTCCAGCACCCCACCCAGTGAGGCGAGTGCACGCTCAATAAGCCAGACACAGGCCGCACAGTGAATACCCTCAACCAGTAGCATCGCTTCACGGCGGCTGCCGTTAACTTTAACAAACTCTTGTTGGATATCTTCAAGGTCGTATTGGGCCAAATTACCCAGAAGGTCAGGCGGGGGGGCTAGCTCATTTTCTCGAACACGCTGATAGAAGCCATCCAGACCAGAATCATGAATGGTTTGACACACCAGTGCACAGCCTGAGCAACAAAATCGCCTCAGTTGCCCACTAATCGCCTGCTGCTGCAACGCACCCGGTTTAATCTCCAAACCACAGTGGAAACAGCTATCAACATCACTGCCCATGCCAGTCGCTAATCTTGTACAAAGATACGCTGAGCGAGGTCAAGCGCATCCTCCTCACTCTTCATGGCAGAGACGATCAGATCCCAGTGACCGGGTAAGTTAAATTCAATTTCCGCGGCATAATAGCCGGGCCGAATCTCTTTCATGGGCAGAGAAAAGTCTTTACTGGCATCATTTACGCGGTAGGCAAACAGCTCCACAGTGGCATCACTGATCGCCTCACCCTGCTTATCTTTTAGTATGAATTGATACTGCTGTAGCTGGTTAAGCTTCGGAGTGCTGGGCTCTCTTAAAACCAAGCGCCACTGCAAGCGTTGCTCGACCTCATCACGCCTCACCTCTTCATGTAGATAGGCCTTTCCTTTGGCATAAAACTCATCAATCACCAAACCCGTGTGGGTATTCAAGCCAATGGTAATCATCGTAAAATTAACCACCAACATGGTGGTTACCAGTATCGCCATGCCCCAAACCCAAGGGCTTTTCCATGCGGGAACGAATCCCTTAGCATTGGTTTTATCTTCTCTTTCATTGACACTCATATTTTCAAACCTTTTCCTAGCGAGCCGGGCCGGCAAAGAAGCTCTCATGCTCTTCATTTATAGTCGGATCATTTAGAGCTTCAACCTTAAAATAGACCGGCACCCTCTCCGCTGCCATATCATCCTGCTTTGCTCTAATTCGTATGGTATAGGGGATGACCTTAGCAGACTGCAGCGTTAAAATATCGGGCAACCCAATAATATTGGCCCCTTCAACGCCATTCACCGTCACCTTCACATCAAGCGGCTCTGGCAATTTATTTAAAATCTTAATGGTATAGCTGTTTTGTATAGAACCATCAGACATCTTCACATAGAGTGGCTGGCGCTCATGTACCACATGCATCTCCAGCGGAGGGATGCTCGCCAAACCAAAAACGATTGCCAATATCGAAGCCAGCGAAATAGCCAAATAGATGAGGACCCGAGGCCGCCTCATCAATGGCGGTTGAACCTGGCCCTGAATCTCATTATCTGACGCGTAACGAATCAGCCCCTTTGGCTTATCGATTTTTTCCATCACCTTGTCACAGGCATCGACACAGAGACCACACATAATGCACCCCTCTTGCAGTGCGCTTTGGCGTATATCAACACCGGTCGGACAGACGGCCACACACTGGTTACAGTCGACACAGTCACCTTTCTGTTCATTATCCACACCCTTCTTGAGCCTGCCTCGCGGCTCGCCTCGAGGGATATCATAGGATGGGATGATGGAGTCTCGATCAACCATAACAGACTGAATTCGAGCATAGGGACAGAGCCAGAAGCAGACTTGCTCGCGCATAAAACCGGCAAGAATAAAGGTACCCAGAAAAAATGAAAGTAGCGTGACCCAAGCGGCAATATGGGCATCAAATGTCACCAGGTCTTCCAACAGCTCATATGAGTCCATAAAATAAGCCGCAAAACTAATACCAGTGACTAATGAGATGAGCGACCAGATCGCATATTTAATACCGCGCTTAGTGATTTTCTCACTATTCCAGGGAGCTTTATCCAGTTTGCGACGTTGCAGTGGAGAGCCTTCAATTTTCTCCTCTATCCAGACAAACCAATCGGTCCAAACCGTTTGAAAGCAGAAAAAACCACAAAATATTCGACCGGCAATTGCGGTAATTCCAAACAGCATCATGGCTAACAAAATAAGGGCAAAGGTCAACATCCAAATATCTTGGGGATAGATGGTGGCACCAAAAAAGTGAAACTGCCGCGCAGGAATATCAAACAGGACGACTTGCTCACCACCTATACGCAAGAAAGGTAGAATCAGGTAGCTAAACCAAAAAACCCAAACCAGGTCTTTATATCTACGAAATCGCCCACTCACACGTTTAGCGTGAATGGTCTCCCCGCCCACGTTAACAACGTGTACTTCTTCATAAATATCGCCAATATCCCCAGCACTTTTTGTCTTTTTATCTTGTTCCGCCACTTATTAATCCATCCCGACAAAGCTGTTACACAATCAGCAAACACTATACTCGGTCAGGGTGAGTTTATACAGTAATATGCAGTAACCAGATAATAAATAATTTTGTCAACAGCAGACGGGATAATCCAAAACATGGAAGGTTTGTGAATAAAACAGGGGGGGTAACTGGCTATCAATACTGCAGATAAAAAACGAGAGAGGGGGGATACAAAAACAAAGGGGCCATAAGCCCCTTTATTAACTACTACCACTTGGTCTTATTTATCTTCGGGTGGATCCTGGTTAATCAAGGCAATGCCTTTGATGACCATAACGACCAAGATAACAGCAGATCCAGCTACAGAGAGTATCGATAAAATTACTACTGCATCCATTTCCATCTCCTTATTTCGTATAGATGAGAGGGGAGGCCCCTCTCAACAAGAGATTACTCAGTCTGGCCACCACCTAGAGACCAAACCCTTACTGTCAGAAGCTTAATGTCGTTCGCTGACAACACTTCGCTAAATCCAGGCATTACGCCACTCCGCGTACCTTCAACACCATCCTGGTTTACACCAAATTTGATAGTATGAAGAACTTCATCACGGCTGCCGCCAAAGCGCCAGATGCTATCGGTCAGGTTAGGTGCACCCACCCATTTATTTCCTGTGGCATCTTCAGCATGACAACCAGAGCAGCCTGCATTGTTATAGGCATCCCAACCGGCTTGTGTTGCCTTGCCAGATGAAACATTGAGCACGAAGTCAGCAAGCTGACCCAACTCTGCCTCATCAAGCTGCCCCTGAAATGCAGACATAAAGCCAAGACGACCATCAGCAATAGTGTCGGTTATATCTTGCAGGGTACCGCCATACAACCAGTCATCATCATTCAGCACAGGGAACATATCGTCAACACCCTGGCCGTTTGAGCCGTGACATGATGCACACCGGTCACCAAACAACGCTTTAGTATAGGAGTCTGCAAAGTTTTTCATTTCCTGGTCACCCAAGATCTCTTCAGCACTCATCTTCTCAAGCTTTGCGATGTAAGGTGCACGAACAGCGTCATTTTTAGCAACGGCATCCTTGTACTCTTGCAGCGCACTCCAGCCCATAACCCCTTTGGTGTAGTCATTCACTAGAGGAATGGATGGATAGATGATGATATACGCCACCAGCCATACAAAACTCATAATGAATGCAATATTCCACCAGCGTGGCGGTGGGTTAGTCAACTCACGAATACCATCCCACTCGTGGCCGGTATCAGGAGTTTTGTTTTGATTATTTTCTGCCATGGTTATTCTCCCCATCGGTCAAATCATCTTTAAGGACAAAATCTCTGTGTGATTCCAGTTTCTCTTTATTGCCCGGTGAAAACACATAGACATAGAGAACGAACATAAGGGTCGCTAAGATCACAACTACCAACAGGCCAAACCAGTCAATAAAGGTCAACGCCGCCCAGTCTGTTGATAGATGTTCCCTTAGCGAGTCAATCATTTACGATAGTCCTTACCTTCCTGGAAATTCACCATAGTCCCAAGAACTTGCAGATAAGCGATCAACGCCTCCATCTCTGTCTTACCCTTCACAGCATCTGCGGCTCCCGCCTCATCTGCGGCCGAGTAAGGCACGCCAACCATTCTCAGAGCAGCCAGTTTCTTGGCTGTCGTTGTATGATCAACCAGAGCATCTGCCAACCATGGGTAGTTAGGCATCACCGTGTCAGGTACCACACACTTCGCACATATGAAGTGCTGGAAATGCCACTCATCTGAGTATTTCCCACCGACGCGAGCCAAATCAGGACCTGTTCGTTTTGAACCCCACTGGAACGGATGATCATACTTGGATTCAGCTGCAATCGAGTAGTGACCATAACGCTCTTTCTCATCACGGAACGGACGAATCATCTGTGAGTGGCAAAGGTAACACCCTTCACGAATGTAGACATCTCGGCCTTCCAGCTCAAGCGCTGTATAGGGACGAACATTGTCCTCTTCCTCCGTCAAGCCCGCATCCATTGTCTGCGGGAGATAGAACAGTGGAACAATCTCCACAATACCCGCAACGGTAAGGCCAAGTGCCAGTGTTGCCACCAGCAGCCAGACGTTAGTTTCTGTCTTTTCCTGGAAAGACATTTTTTCATTATTAGAAGCCATTATCTTTCTCCTCCTTACGCTTTAGCGGTCGCCATATTGGGTTGCTTATCCGCATTACGAATCGTCAAAACGATATTGTAAAGCATGATGATAGAGCCAAGCAGGAAGATCATTCCACCAATGGCACGCATTGCATAGAACGGATGCATTGCAGCAACAGACTCCACAAAGGTGTAGGTCAAGTTGCCATAGTCATCTGTCGCACGCCACATCAAACCTTGCATGATACCCGACACCCACATCGCACAGACGTAGATAACAGCACCAATTGTCGCAAGCCAGAAGTGCGCACCCATCATCGCGGTAGAGTAAATCTTGGTATTCCACATTCGCTCTACCATATGGTAGATCGCACCGATAGAAACCATCGCTACCCAACCAAGCGCACCGGAGTGTACGTGGCCGATTGTCCAATCAGTGTAGTGTGACAGTGCATTAACTGTCTTAACCGACATAACAGGACCTTCAAAGGTAGACATTGCGTAGAATGCCAAAGAGATGATAAGGAAGCGCAAGATATAATCATCACGAAGCTTGTGCCATGCACCAGAAAGAGTCAGAAGACCATTCAGAGCACCACCCCAAGATGGAATGATCATCGCAATAGAGACTGCCGCGCCCAGCGAACCGGTCCAATCAGGAAGTGCAGTATATTGCAGATGGTGAGCACCCAACCAAGCATAACCGAACATCAGCGCCCAAAAGTGAAGGACAGATAAGCGGTATGAGAAGATAGGCAGATTTGCCTGCTTAGGAATGAAGTAGTACATAATCCCCAAGAAGCCAGCCGTCAGGAAGTAACCTACTGCATTGTGACCGTACCACCATTGAATCATTGCATCCTGAACACCAGGAAACATTGAGTAGGACTTGGTGAAGTCAACCGGAATTGCCAGCGAGTTACCCACATGTAGATAGGTAATCATGATCATCATGCCCAAGAAGAACCAATTCGCAACATAGATATGCGAAGTTTTACGGATCGCCAAGGTCATAATAAAGTTGAACATATACGACAACCACACCACCGCAATGATGATATCAATCCACCACTCCAGCTCTGCGTACTCTTTACCACTGGTCATACCCAGAGGGAGAGTTATCACCGCTAATACCATTACAAGGTTCCAACCCCAAAAGGTGAACCATGCCATCTTATCGCTCCACAGGCGCACATGACATGTACGTTGTGCAACATAAAATGATGTTGCCATCAGTGTACAACCACCAAAAGCAAAAATAACCACATTAGTGTGAAGCGGACGTAAACGTCCAAATGTTATATAAGGAATATCGAAATTCAGAACAGGCCAGGCCAGTTCTGATGCGATGTAAACACCAACGAGTGCACCGACTACTAGGTAGACGACTGCACAGATGGTGAATGCCCGCACGACATCAAAATTGTATGTCTTATCATCGGTTGTTATTGCAGACACGAAGCCTCCCTCCATACTTTGTTAGAAAATTCCGCTTCATCACTCCAAAATAGTGCCATGAATTGATTCGCGACCTTTTTTTATCACCCCCAAACCCAGAGTGGCCTCTGAGCCCCAACACTTTCAACTGATAGCTAAATGAGCTGACTAGGCGTTAACCGCAGCGTACTTGATTTCATACCGCTAAGCAAGCCTGTCTTTAGCTACTTTTCAATAATAAATTTACGGATAAAATCAGAGTGTTATGGTGGGTTTTTAAGCGGGTGATGCGTGAGTCGGCACCAGAACAACGATGCCATCACACATCGCACGACAAAGAGGGTGGTATTTAGTTCAATGCGGCCCGAATAATTCATAAATTATGCGGGGATAAGCGCTATAATTGGAAAACCAAGACCCTTGTGCAAAAACAGTAAGATACAAGCTACAGAGCATCAATCGCACACAAGTCTCGTCGAATAACCCCAAGAAGAGTGATTACATGCCAAAAGAGCCACTTCACAAAATCGATGTGAAAACCAAGAGCGCCTATATCAGCGAACACTCCACTCCGACAGAGGGGCATTTCGCCTTCTCTTATACCGTTTGCATTCAAAACCATGGGAGTATGGCGGCAAGAGTGATAACCCGCCATTGGGTTATCACTGATATTGATGGTAATCAACAAGAGGTATTTGGTGAAGGCGTAGTAGGTAAGCAGCCCTTGTTACGACCTGGGGAGCAGTTTGAATACACCAGCGGCACGGTGCTGAATACGCCAATAGGCTACATGACAGGTCATTATCAAATGATGAGTGAAGATGGCGCACTTTTTAAAGCTGAAATAGCGCCGTTTACACTTTCACAGCCCCATCAGCTGCATTAAGGAAGCTCTGATCAAGTCACGCATATTTTATGCTGGCTTAATCAGAGCCTACCAAACTAACAGCCACCAGCTCGACCACGCCATCACGAATTTGCAGTGTTGATTCGCCATTAAGTACCGCAAGAAGAGGCCTCCCCAGCAACTCGCCACGCCACCCTTGTAGCAACGCTTGCTGGTGATCACCCATCACCAACGCCTCAATCTCTTTACGGCTGCTTAACGATGCCATGGCAATGCGGCTCTCCGCCGCCACCCTGCGCACCACCGACATCAACAGATCAGCCTGTGCCTCCTGATTAACCGTTGGGGTTCTCTTTTTTGGAAAAGAGGGGCACTCATCTTTAACCACTGACTGCCCTTTCGCCACCAATGCCAACAGCGACTTACCCCACTGACGAACACTATTTTCATTAAGTCCGCGAATACGGCCAAGCCGAGCAAGGTCAGCCGGGGCATGGCGCGCCACATCCAGCATCACATCATCTGACAATATCCACTTGCGTGGCTTATTTTTCTCGCGGGCAACCTGCTCACGCCAAGCGGCCAACTCACGCAAAATTGCCAATTGCTGTGGCTTGAGTCGATTCGCACCGCGCACCCGCTGCCAGAGCTGATAATCATCTTTTTGATAACGCGCTTCATCTGCCAACACCATAAAATCGCGGGCCAACCAGTCGCTACGACCCAGCGAGGCCAGCTCATCAACCAGACGATGGTAAACCGGCAATAGATAGCGCACATCATCAGCCGCATACTCCAACTGCGCCTCATCCAGCGGACGCAACAGCCAGTCAGTGCGACTATGGGACTTATCCAAACTAACACCGAGCACCGCCTGCACTAGGTTGCCATAGCCAATTTGGTTACCGTGCCCTAGCAGGGCTGCGGCAATTTGGGTATCAAATAGCGGCTTTGGTAGTTTCCCGTAAGCATCAAAAAACAGCTCCAGATCCTGGCCTGCGGCATGAAATACTTTAATTATCTGCGGATCATAAAGTACATCCATCAGTGGTGTCAGATCCTCAATCGCCAGCGGGTCAACACAAGCAATCACCTCATCCGTCGCCAATTGAAGCAGGCAAAACTGTGCGTAGTAGTGTTTCTCACGCATAAACTCGGTATCCAACACCACTACAGCAGCACCCTCAAGCTGTTGGCACAACTGCTGAAGCCGCTCTGGTGTATCAATATAGTGTGCCTGCATGGCAAGGTGCCCCTCTCTGTTTTCTCAAAACCCATACAAAGCAACACAGATGGACTTTGGTTTTGGTTAATTCATATCCAGCTGGTTTCGGTCAGCCGCTTTTTTGAGTTACTATGGTGCCACTATAACAGAGGCTAACGCCGTTATTTCTTTACATGAATCTATTACTTAAAGCTTTTATCGACCTCTGCCTGTTCCGAAATGGCCCCCAACATCTGCCAGCCTCAATCTGGCTGCGCAATAGCACCCTTATCGGCTACTTTTTAATAGGCGTTGCGCTCTCCATATCGATTGAGCCCAGCGTAGACTCACTCCTAGCAACACTGTTTGACACCCTTTTTCTGGCATTACTCGCCGTCGCCCCTCTACAGCTATTAGGCAAACGTGAACGTATAAACCAGACTCTAAGCGCAATCTACGGCAGCGGAATACTCTTTAACCTTGCCATTACACCCTTGGCAATCATCTACCTTGCAATGGATAAGCAGGCGGGACCACTGCTCGCCACTGCCATTACCACTCTCGGCCTGTGGAACCTTGCGGTTCTGGGTAATATTTTGCGTCATGCGCTTAACCTGCCGCTGATCGCAGGCATCGCCATCGCCATCACCTATCTAGCCATCTCATCGCTACTCACACGTTAAACGGATAGAGACCATGCACATTCACATACTCGGCATCTGCGGGACTTTTATGGGGGGCATTGCCCAACTGGCCCAACAGATGGGGCACGTCGTCAGCGGCTCAGACACCAACATATACCCCCCGATGAGCACTCAACTTGAACAGGCGGGCATCCAAATAAAAGAGGGATTTCACCCCACCCACCTCGAACCAGAGCCAGACTTGGTCGTTATCGGCAACGCCATGTCACGGGGCAACCCGCTCGTAGAATTAGTACTCAACCGTGGTATGCGCTACTGCTCTGGCCCCGCTTTTTTGGCTGAACATATTCTGCCGCAACGCTGGGTAATCGGGGTATCCGGCACCCACGGCAAAACCACCACCAGCTCAATGATCGCCTGGATTTTAGAGCACGCGGGCTTTAACCCTGGTTTTTTGATTGGCGGTGTCGCCCGCAACTTTAATATCTCCGCACGCCTAGGAGCCGCCCCTTTTTTTGTGGTCGAAGCCGATGAGTACGATACCGCCTTCTTCGACAAGCGCTCCAAATTTGTCCATTACCAACCACGCACACTGGTAATAAACAACCTGGAGTTTGATCATGCCGATATTTTCTCAAACATTGATGAGATAAAACAACAGTTCCACCACCTGGTCCGCACCATACCCAGCAACGGGCGCATTATTTTTCCTGATAACGAGCCACATATTCACCAGACCCTCGAAATCGGCTGCTGGACACCACAAGAGTTAATCGCCTCACCCCAAGGCTGGGAAGCCCGCAACCAAGCGCCTGACGGCTCAGCCTTTGATGTCTACTTTGAGGAGAAAATGGTTGGCCACATAGCGTGGGAACTGATTGGCCAGCACAACATCTTCAACGCCCTGACAGCCGTCGCCGCAGCGCGCCACGCCGGCATCCGTGCCAGCGACGCAGTAGCCGCCATGTGTGAATTCGAAGGTGTTAAGCGGCGACTTGAGCTGTGTGGCACCCTTAACAATATTTCGGTTTATGATGATTTTGCCCACCACCCCACCGCCATTGCCACCACTCTTGAGGGGTTGCGACAGCAGGTAGGTGCGCAAGCGCGCATCATCGCCGTCATGGAGCCGCGCTCCAACACCATGCGCATGGGTGTACATAAAGATAATCTAGCCAATAGCCTAAGAGAGGCCAATGAAGTTTTGATACTCAAACCCAAAGCAGTCAGCTGGAACATGGAGCAAATGGTGGAATCGCTGGCGGGCAGTGGCAAACTCTTCGACGAAGTGGCATCCATCATTGAATATTTGCAACAACACGCAGAGAGTGGCGACCACATTCTGATTATGAGCAACGGTGGCTTTGGCAACATACACACCCTGTTGCTAGAGGCATTAGCGGAAGAGAATAAAAGCACCATTACCCCAATAATTTAAAGGAATAGGCAATATTAGCCGATCAACCCTCTGATGCAATAAATAGGCGACCCACTTCATGAGCTTGTGTTTCGATTTATAATGCCCCGTATTTATCTCCTCATTATACTCCTGCTCAGCAGCTCCTCTCTTAGCGCCTTGGAAAGCTACCTCGACATGGAGGGCTTTGTTTATAGCGGTCCGGTGCCCTATAGTGAATTCACTGGCGAATGGTCATCCGGCTTTCAAGAAAAAAGCAGTGCCCTTGGTTACACTTGGTTAGAAGCGGGCGTACATAACCAGCAGTGGGGGCTCTCCATTGTGCAGCAGCAATATGCACAGATGCAGTTCTCCGGTGATATGGCCGAGTTCCACTATCTCACACAAAACAGGCTCCCCCTTGAAGCCGGAAGGCGCTATGAGATGGAGTACCAGATAAACGCCTACACCACCGAGGGCGTTCGCCTGTTTCGCCGCCTGCAACCACACCAAAATATTTCACTCCAACTGGGTGCTCATTTCATGAAGGGGAGTGACTTCCAATCAGGGCGCATCCGAGGCAGTGTGACGGCCCTCAGCGACCGTGATTATGACTACGACAACTTACAGATCGACTATCGCTACTCCGAAGATAGGATATTTAATAGCGTGATTAATTCGATGAGAGGCGAGGGACTTGCGCTGGATCTAGCAGCTCACTGGGAGATCAATCGTAACAACCAACTCTCACTTCAAATTCGAAACTTGGCAGGCTATATAAAGTGGAAAAAAAGCCCCTACAGTTCAGGCACCCTCTCATCCGATGATAAAAGCTATGATGAAAACCGCTATGTAACGATTAACCAAACACTCAACGGCAGCACACAAACAGAAGCGTACCGCCAACCGCTCTCCCTCTTGTGGCAGGCCGAGTTTGAACACCACTACAGCTCACGCAACCGGCTGCATGCACAGATAGTCGGTAGCGAGGTACAGAACTTTTATCGCATCGGCATCAGCCACCGCATATTTGGCAAACAGAGCCTAAAGTTCCTCTACACCCTCAATACCCGAGCCTTCGGCTTCGCCTATGAAAATGACGAATTCAAACTTCAGTTACAACTCGACAGCCTTAAACCCAACGAGAGCTACACCCTTGGCCTGCTGATACAAACAGGCATCAAATTCTAGCCACCTGACATAGCGCTACTCACTCATCTCTAAAGGAAGCGCTGATCAAGTCATGAATATTTTATGCTGGCTGAAATCGCCCTCACTTATCCCTAAAATTGCACCAATAGAACAGCTATTACTGCGCATTTCGGAATAAGTGAGAACAATTTCCTCTCAGCCTAAATTCATCCAGGCTTAATCAGAGATTCCTAAAATAACGTGTACACAAGCGGCAACTCGACTATATTGATCCAATCTTTATAAAAAGCACCCAAATCATAAATGGCTTATTTAACAGATAACAGCAGACAGAGCATATCCCTCGCCATCACCGGCGCATCCGGAGCCTGCTACGGCTTGCGACTACTCGAATGCCTGATTCAGGCAGAGCAACAAGTATTCTTGATGGTCTCTCAGGCAGCACACGTAGTTATCGCCACAGAGACCGACCTCAAGCTCAAGTCGCGCCCGGCAGAACTGCAACAGCAACTAAGCCACCACTTCAGCGCAAAAGAGGGACAACTTCAGGTCTTTGGAAAGGAGCAGTGGATGGCACCCGTTGCCAGCGGCTCCAACGCACCGCGTGCAATGGTAATCTGCCCCTGCTCCACCGGCACCCTCTCCGCCATTGCCACCGGAGCCAGTAACAACCTGATCGAGCGCGCCGCCGACATCATGCTCAAGGAGCAGAAAAAACTGATCCTGGTAATCCGTGAGATGCCACTCTCCGCCATTCACTTGGAGAACATGCTAAAGCTGTCACGTTTGGGGTGCCTGATGATGCCCGCCAGCCCCGGTTTTTATCACCGACCCACCGAGATCAGCGACTTGATCGATTTCGTGGTTGCCCGCATACTTGACCAGTTACAAATCCCACAACAACTGATGCCTCGCTGGGGTGAAAAATACCATGGATAAATTACGCATACCGCTGTTCCCGCTCCACTCAGTACTCTTCCCTGGCGGGGCATTACCTCTGCGCGTGTTTGAAAGCCGCTACCTCGACATGATCAGCCAGTGTATGCGCAACAAAAGTGATTTTGGCATCTGCCTGATCAGCGATGGCTCAGAGGTTGGCGATGCGGCCACCCCCTTCACCGTCGGTACGCTGGTGGAGATCAGCTATTTCCAGCAACTCAAAGATGGCTGCCTTGGTATTACCGCCCGAGGCAAACAACGCTTTCGCATCCTCGCCAGTGAAGTAGAAGCCAACCAACTGACTGTGGCTGATGTTGAGCTATTACCACTCACCGATGAACTGACACTGCCAGAAGAGTTCGAAGACTTTCGCAGCATACTCAGCGACATCTTCAATGAACTAGGACACCCCTACACCAGCCTACCAAAACACTACAACAGCGCCACCTGGGTCAGTGCCCGACTGGCCGAACTGCTCCCCATCGGCCTGCAAGAGAAGCAGACCATGCTGGAGATGGAAGACCCGATCCAGCGCTTGATTAGAATTCGTGAAATACTGAAAGAGAAGTAACCATTCGGAGTGGTGGTGTTTTTCTTCACGCCTTTGCACCTGCGCAAAAATTCAGGCTTGGCCTTTTCTCCTTTTACCTGCCATAACAAAAAACCAGCCCCGGGCATAAATGTAGGTGCAAGCTTTAGCTTGCGACTTCGCCATCTAAAGATGGCTCCTACGGGGGCTTTGGGGACACAAGTTTTTTAGCCTCATCCTCTTCGTGATTTCATGCAGGCGGATACACCGCCACTTGATTACGACCGTTTTTCTTGGCGTGATAGAGCGCTTCATCCGCTTCTTTAAAGAGACTCTCCACCGCCTCGGTCTCCGCTCTTAAGCAGCTGACACCGATACTGGCGGTGACTGAAATCGAGCCGTTATTATCCAGCTCAACCGGCATTTCACCAATAGCATTACGCACTTTATTGGCAATTTCGCTTACATATTTAGTGTCGGTTTCAGTGAGTATGACCACGATCTCCTCCCCCCCATAACGCCCGATAAAATCTGTCTCCCGTAAGCTGTTGCGAATGCGGGTACTGGCTTGGCGTAATACTTCATCTCCAGCCAAGTGACCATAATTATCATTGACGAGTTTAAAGAGATCGAGGTCGATGATCAGGAGGGCAAACTCGTGGCGATAACGGCGTGCCCGTTTAAACTCCATCGCCAGCATCTCCTCCAGATAGCCCCGGTTCCAGAGTCCGGTAAGCGCATCGGTTTTGCTCAGCATCTCTATCTCCTGGGTACGCTCCTTCACCATGGCTTCCAGTCGTGCTTTCTCTTCTCGGGACTGTTCATGGGTATAACGATAGATAGTGTAGGCTATAAACAGAGCAAAGATAATCGCCGCGCCACTGGTCGCTACAGCGGTGGCTAACAGTTTCTGTTTATTGGCGGCATAGGGGGCCGCGTCGATCAGCAGCAGCAGGCGTTCATCATTCACGGAGATGTGGCTCCCCTCATCGGCAAGGATTCGATAGACCGGGCTGTTATCGACTTCAATCAACTGAGAGGTATTAAAAGATGTAAAGTCGATGCGCTCTCCAATGCTCTCAACATTGCTACTCATTACAATCTCCCCACTTTCATTGACAATGGCGAGTTGAATAATATTTTTGGCTGATTTTACATAGCTATCCAAAAAGGTGTGAATATCAATGGTTTTAAAAATATCCAAGCTATTTTTCACCGAACCCTCAATGGCCTTGAGCAGATTGAGAATATCGACCTGGCGACGTAACAGCGAAAATTCAACATTGTCACGAACAACAACATCATATTCAGAAATATCCACGGAGAGATCAATATAGCCAATCACTTGCCCACTCACCCTTAGGGGGTAGTAAATCGCCATCACCGGCACGTAGTCACGCTCTTCGAAAAAGAATTCCCCGCCATATTCCGGGTTGCTCATCACCCGTTTAAAGCCTGTTCGATGATATTGGACACCGATCTCCTCTTTAAACATCGAGTTACTGATGGTGCCATCCGGTTCGATGTAACGAAACTCGAAGATCTCCAGCCCAAGGGAGACCTCACCCATCAGCTTCTGTAAGTTCATGGTACTTTTAACTTCATGAAAGCGGTCAATACTGGCAATAATGGAACTGACAATATCACCCGCATCACTCTGCATTTGATGCAGTAACAGATCTTTTTGGGTGTTGTAATTATATAACGACAACGATGACAGGGTGATCGCCAGGGTCAGCAGCGCGAGGGGGATGTTATATTTTTTAAAACCCATAGCAATGCCTCATTAAAACTATTTTGGCGTGGGATTACTGTATTTTTTGTAAACCACCTCAAAGTCGCTTGGGTGAAAAGAGCGATCCCAACGTTCTGTATGGCAGCTTTGGCACATCTTTTTTATCCGCTCGGGGCGATCTGTCCCTGACAAAAAGCCACCGGCATCTCGACGTTTCACATGTACACTGCCGGGGCCATGACACCCCTCACACTGCACATTGGCCAGGCGCGGGGTCTCTTTCATACTGGTAAACCCACCCTCTATACCATAACCTGTCGCATGACAGGTGAGACAACGCGGATTTTCCCCATACCCCATCTCAATCACCTTTTCCAAGGCGAAGTCATGCTTATCTTTTTTCCGGCCAAGGAAAAATTCACGATGACAAAGCCGGCATTTAGTGTTGCCCGCGTATGAGTAACGACCCGTAGCCATCGCCGCATCATAAATCTCTTGGCCCAGCACGTTGATTAAGGGGGGAACGGGTAACGGCTCTTTTAACACAGCCTGAATCCGCGCCTCGCTGGCCTGCAAGGTGGCACAAAAGAGCGTCAACAACAAAACAACCACCAATAACCGAAACAACTCCATCACCATTTAAACCGCAAAGCCGTATAGACAATATAGGCGGTATAATCGGGTTCTGCTGCCATCAGTGTAATCAACTCCTCCGAGGCATCAGAGCCCGGTGAAATAAGATCTCGGGACCACTCTCTGTCGCGAAGTGATTCATAAGCGAATCCAAGGCGAACATCCAACCGCCTATTAATGTAGTAGTCAGCCTCAACCTCAACGCCCCTACGGCTGGCATAATCGTCTGGAATCGGCTCAGCCGTCAGGTTTGCCGCAGTGGTTAAAGCAATCGCATTTTTTTCCCGGCTATAAAAGGCTTTGATGTTAATCATTAAATCACCCCGCAGCAGTGAAAAACGGCTACCCGCACCCACAGTATTCAGGAGATCACGGTTATCAGCACGCCAATTATTTTCAGGATCATTGGCGGTAACCTCTTTGGTGCCCGGTGGGCCAGCAGAGTTGAACTCACGACCGTCAATGGCAGAGCCCAGCCATTCACGGGTAAAGTAACCAAACAGGGTGAAATCCGGGTTGGGCGTATAACTGACATCGAGGGTAGTCACGCGTTGCCTTTGGCCATCCAGCCCTAACTGCTCCTCCGTGTAACGCTGCCGATTGAGCGTATGGTACAGCCCGACAACCACATCCGGATAGGGGTAAAGGTTAAGCGTCAGGTTCAGATTATTGCGGTTGCGATTGGCAATATCATATTGACGCAGTGCCGGGTTGTTACTGAACTGCTCATTGCTATCGACCGTATCGGTGTAGTCACTGGTATAAAAAGGTTGGTAAGCCAGAGAGTGATCATAAGCCCCTTTATAACGGCGCTTATCCCGTTGCAAACCAATACCAACGCTCATTTGAGGGGAGAGTCGACTGTTAAAGCGGGCACTAATACCCCGTTCCTGGGTCATTTTAGCGGCCCGCTGGCTGCGTTCGACACCCTCCTGAAAGAGAGCTATTTTCAGCGAAGTACCTCGACCAAAATAGTAGCTACTATCCAGCTTCAGCCGTGAGCGTCTCTGTTGATAAGGGCGATTATAGTTGGCTCGGCTACTATCGATGGCACTTTGAGCGGTACCACCCACCTCACCCGTGTCATTGACCACCCGCTGAAACAGATCAACCGGGGTGTTGTTGCGGCTCCTGTCATAGTTGTAACCCAGGTTAAGCGACAATCGTCGAAGTGGCTTGCCACTGAGTTTTAGGTGCAGGCGGCGGGTTTCGACTTCTGCTTGTGTGGCGCTTCGTAGCAACGGATCCGTAATGAGAGCGTCAGGGTTAATGGTATAGGCCTGCATGCCACTATCTTGCCTCATCTTCCCCATATTAGCCGCAATAACCAATCGAATTCTAGGTGCGAAATTGAGTGCGCCACTGAAACCTAAATTGTAGTAACGGTTATCGGGGTCCAGTGAGATGGCGGCCTGCTGTGGATAGTCAGAGCGTTCATTGTAGGGATTATCCCAGGTTAGCGTGGTATCACGGTTATTGAAGCGAGACCACTGATAGTTAAGCTCCCACTGCTTAACCGGATCCTGGTAACCTAGGGTACCTTCAATATTTTCGGTGCGTTGATCCACTGGGGCAGGTAGTACAATGGCTGGATAATTATCGGCGCGACGCGCAATACCGACAACAGCACCCAACGATTCACTGCCTGATCGTTTCTCGCGAAAGAAAGCGATGCGTGCATACCAGTTTTCACTGGGAGCCAGCACCAGCTCCAGTCGGTTACGGTTTCGTTGAGTGGCAAGATCGATGGGCTTTAGATACTCAGCCAGCGTCATATCTCCTGGCGTAGCACCAAGTATAAAGCCTTCCGGCAACGTGAGCCGATCACTGCCCACCCCCTCGTACGAGGTGAGCCCATTAACACCAGAAAATGCAACCATTTGACGATGTTGGAACGAGAGCTCAAATAACCCGTACTCTCCCCAACTTAACCCCAGCTGCCGAGAGTCCAGCCCTAAATTATCACCGTCAAACCTTAAATATCTATTTTTTTTGTAGATGTTAAAGTCAAATTCAGCTAGTAATTTTTGTGCATTATCACTCACGCCATTATACTGCCCGACCACCGTATTGGGTTGATCAATATCAAAGTTGATAAACCCCACCGAAAGCTCACCCTCCAGCTCCGTCGCCTGAACACCATTGAAAAGCGCGCCACCCAACAGCAAAAAAGTTTGAAAAAAAGCTCTTTTTCTCATGTTCAATATCTCCTAGCGCTGTAACGCTGCGCCGGATGGATGGCTTGAACCGTGAATCTTGCTGTGGCAATTCACGCAGGACTTCCCGCCCATAAACTTGCTAATCGAGGTACCTGAAAGCCCGCTCCCCCCTCTAACCTCACTGGGGTGAAATACGGTCTGGTGACAGCTTTGACACAGATAGGGGGGGCGCATTTTCAGCATTCCATTATGACTGGAGCCGTGAGGGTCGTGACAGGTCGCGCAGTTTTCCTGTACCGGCGCATGCCCCCAAATGAATGGCCCACGTTTTTCCGCATGGCACTGGTAACAAGTCTCATTCAGTGAGGGCTTGCTCAACGCCGCATCGGTGCTGCTGCCGTGTGCGTTGTGGCAGTCCATACATGATATAACCCCTTCACGCATCGGCATGTGGCTGGAGCGTTGCAGCTTGGCGCGAATCTCAGTATGGCAATTTTCACAGACCTTGGGCTTTACCTCACGCTGTTTACTGTGAAGGGTGTGGCAACTGGTACAGGCGAGATCACTCATCTGGTGTAGACTGCCAGACCAGTGCAGGGTATCCCCACCTTGATGACAACCACTACACAGCTCATTAATTGACTCTATATTGTCACTCTCAGGCTTGAAGGATTGGATCAGTTGCGGGCCACTGTAACCATCAACTCCGGCAACATCCAGATGCCTGGCTCCCTCTCCATGACAAGCCTCACACCCTCGCGCCTCCCACTTATTGCGCGGTGTGTTGGAGAAGAGCACACCGTGGCTACTCTGCAAGAAACCTGTATTTTTTTTAATGTATTTATGACAGAGATAGCACTCTTTATCACCCACATCGTGATTGTCCGGCTCAGCGTTAACCGATGAACTGAGCACAAACAGCATCAACACCAACATCCATGCAGACAAAACAGACCCCTTAATAGCGCGCTCACCACCCCACGGGCGAGCCGTCGTAACGTACCAGCTTATCGCCCTTTTTTAGCATAGCTTTAACCCAAACATAGAGGTAGGAGCAAGCTTTAGCTTGCGATAAACCCTGCGGCTTCGCCATCTAATAGGTGGCTCCTACAAAACAGTAGAGGCCTATTTTTTGATTTCTCATAAGGAAGAGCGAAGTAACCCTCAGCCAATCGTATCAAAAACCATGCAACCCGTTACCACAATAGCCGCTAAACTCAACAGCAGCACCGCCCCCGCTGCACAATCTTTTGCTATTTTGATATTGGGGTGAATCTCCGGGTGTAGATGATCAATCATCTGTTCCAGTGCGGTGTTAAACAGCTCCGCCGCAAGAATCAGCGCCCCCACCATGATCATCACGCCCCACCACAGCAGTGTCGGCTGCAACCAAAGCATAACCGGCAACATCATGAGCGCTAGGGTAAACTGACTACGAAAGCTTCGTTCACCTTGCCACGCGGCAACAATACCGGAAAAGGCAAAGACAAGGCGTTCACTGAATTGGCGGTTTTTCATACCCAGCTCCACTCTCATTTGATCTGTGTTGCAGCAAAACCAATAACACTCGCACCGCCTGCCGCAGTGCTGAGATTAGCTGCTTGCGCCCAGTAAGTCCCGTCAACTCTGCACACTGCGCCATGGGGCGCTGTTGCAATACCCGACACAGCAGCAAAACAGCATGCTCGCGGCTGAGGTCTACTTGGCAATTCACCAGCCCCCAGCACACTAGAGGCCGTAGTGCATGGAGTGTCAACTCGTATCCACGCTGATGATGCGCGAAGTGGTGTAGGTCACCCTCATCCAGGCGATCAAACAGCGGCAGAGGCAAATCTTGCTGCTGTTGTAACAGTGGCAGTGCCACCTCAACCTCCAAGCGCGCTAGAGGTTCGGCTAACTGTGCCAGTAGAAACTTGCGACCGCGTCGCCGCGCATTTTGGAACAGCCGCTCGCCCGCAGCACTCAGTGGTTGCAACATCAGTGCCCCATGGGCACCACTACTCGGCTCACGCCCTACACCCAACAGTACCGGATCAAGGCCTTGCTGTTTCCAAAAGTGTAAAAGCTCGCTGGTAGCGCCAAAACTGGCACCCAGCAGGTCTATTTTTCGTGCCTGAGAAGCCACCTTCACCGCCGAGACCAAGCAGTGCCCAAACCCACGCCGCTGGAGTTGCGGGTGAATGGCTATCCGCATGACCCGCGCACACTTCAGCTGTGCACCGCTTAATAAGCCAAGCTGGGCGATTAAGGTCTGGGCCATTAAGTGGCCACGCGGACGCCGCCGCCCCTGCTGAATCTGCTCCGCCATCTCCCACTCAAGGCCACCCTCATCAGCAAGTAATAACACCCCCACCACCTGCTCGCCCATCGCTGCGGGTGTCTGCATCACATAGAGGGATAAACAAGGATCATCGAGCAGCTTTTTAAGGTCAGAAGGGGAGGTTCGGTAGTGGGCATTCACTAACAGACCGAAGAGTGAATTTAACAACGCACTGTTTTCCAGCAACACTTGCGGATCAACTTTCTGGATGGAGCACTGCTCGGATGTCAAGCAGCTGGCAACGGCATCCACACTCGCTGCCTCAGCATTCAGACACAGAGCTTTGGCAAGTAACGCCTCAAGTGGATCATGCTCAGACCAACGAATCGGCTGTTTTAAATGCAACCGCCGCCAGCTGGGTGCTACCTCATCAAGGTACTCTTTAAAACGGATCGCAAAGCCATGGCCGCTCCCCTCATAACCATGAATTGTCGAGGCGAAAACAGTTCGGCTATATGCGGCTAATAGCTGTTGTAACATCCCCACCGGAATCGCCGCCGCCTCATCCACCAATAACAGGTCGGCTTTTTCTGTGGAGGCCAGCAGCTGATCTGGGGCAACAAACTGTAGCACCGCACCCTTCCAGTGAAGAGAGCTGCCGGTCACTTCAACTGCCAATAGCATCGCTGCCTGCTCAAAAACAGCACCCACCGCCTCTCGATTAGGCGCAGTTAACAGAATTCGTTTTACCCCTTGCTGCATGAGCTGTGCAGCCGCCAACCCTAGCGCGCCACTCTTTCCCCGACCGCGATCAGCGGTCATCACTAAGGGGCGACGACGATGGCCACGCAGCACACGATGAATCGCCTGCACCGCTATTTGTTGGTCATCGGTAAGATAGGGGTACTCTGCTGCTACGCGTTGAATAGCTTGGACAGAAATTGGAGAGAGTGGCGGCAACGCATCCCCCTGAGCAGATAGCAGCACCCCGTCGGCACCTTGTAGCTGCTGGATGACGTATTGAATAAAGCGTCCGGCACTCTTTTCGTGCTCAGCACCCCTGTTTGAGTCATCACTAGCAGGCCACACTGAGAAGTGCGGTGTTAACAGCAGCAGCAAGCCGCCACCACAAATGGCACCGGCTGCCGCACCAAAAGCATCCGCATCAAGTGTGTCATGCGCGTCGTAAACAAGCAGCGAGCACTCACCTCCCAGCACTCCCTTGGCCTGCTGATGAGTGATTGTTTCGATACCACCCGGTGTCTCTTTGCCGACCCAGCACTGGCTTAAATCAGCAAACTGCCGGCAGATCGCCACTGCCCGCTGCCGACACCAAGCCGCCTCGCCGGATAAAACCAATGTGCGACGGTGATTGCTCTGACTCGCCTGATCACGCAAGCGCTGAGCAAGCTGAAGGTAATCACTTATCGTCCCGGCTGGCACCATAACCACCTCGTTTTTATTATAAGGAGCCTTTGGACAAGAAGATTGCCGCTAGCCACGAAAAATTATCCCATAGATGTCAATAGATACAAAGCCTGCTCCCCCACACCTAAAAAGGACAAAGATAAAAAGAACCGATGAAAATAGTCTGGAATAGCGTGTAATAATTCTGTAATATTTCCGACATATTTTTTCAATAAAAACTATTTACAATCCGCCACACGGAAACTTGCTGTACTTAACCCAAATATCTTACGAGAACATTACAACTCACACACCGAGGACTCATGAAATGAAAAAAGCGATCTCACTGCTTATTGGCTCTGTTGTTGCACAAGGCCTTGTCGCCAATGCAATTGCTGATGGCCCTATCGATGGCACCGTCTATGGAAAAATCAACACTGCCATTATCATGGAAGATGGCGATGCAGCAGGTAGCGATGACACCTATCTAAGCAACTGGTCTTCACGCCTCGGCTTCAAAGGCAAGACCAAGCTGGATGGTGGCCTGTATGCCATCTATAAACTGGAGTATGGTGTCTCTCCTGATGAGACTGCGGGTAAAACGAGCAGCGACGATGCGGGTGACAAGCAGATTTTCAAGCAGCGTAACGCCTACGTTGGATTACAAGGCGAGTTCGGTAAAATCCTTGCCGGTACTCACGACACCCCGCTAAAGAAAACCGCCGGAAAAATCGACATGTTTGACCGCCTGCCCAACGGTGATATCAAGTATGTCATCGTCGCTCAAGAGCGTATCAACGACTTGGTTCACTACACCTCACCCAAAATAGCCGATGCCATCACCGTAAAAGCGGCCACCCAGTTGCAAGAAAATGGTGACGGTAACAATGGCACCTCATTTTCGGCGACCTACGACAAGGGCGCAATCTTTGCTGCTATCGGTGTTGATAGTGATGTAGTGGGCTATGACACCACTCGCTTGGCCCTTCAATATAAAGCCAAAAAATATACCGCTGGCATCATCTACAGCATGTCTGAAGATGCCACAGTGGCTAACGCTGAGAGTAAAGATGGCTTCATCGTCAGTGGCTCCTATAAAATCGATGCCTTTAAGCTGAAAGCTCAATATGGTGCTGGAGACGGAAAGAAAAAAGATGCCAAGCTGATGGCTGTGGGTGCTGATTATAAACTGGGCGAGAAGACCAAACTGCACGGCTACCTCTCCAGCTATGAATACTATGTCGCCGACAGCAAGGTCACTACACTGGGCTTTGGTATGGAGCACAATTTCTAGGAGTCTGTCGTTTCATAAAGCTGTAAAACCAGGGAGCTTCGGCTCCCTTTTTTATCCCCAATAAAAAACATTACCCGCTGGTTACGCTAAAGGTATACAACATCCCCGTCGATAATTAAAATTACGTTAAAAGAGAGTTTGGGCGGAGAGGATATGCGTTTTGCTTCAGTAACCGTGTTATGCGTGACATCACTCATGGCATGCAGTGATTCTAATCACTACCCGGTGCCACCAGAATACAACTATGACATCCCTAAGCCTGCCGCTGAAGGTGAGGAGACCCCCTCTTCAAGTAACGTATTATCCATTGCGCTCGCCATGGGTGACAAACCAGCCACCGCCCCTGCACTGCCAGAGCAGAAAACCACAACAACCAATAAAACAACAGAGCCCGTGCGTGCCGTAAAATCAACAATAGAGAAAACACCTAACGCCGCACCCGCACCCGCACCCGCACCCGCACCCAAAAAAGTAGCCGCCGCTGTTACTGTTGAAAATAAGCCCACAGCAGAAAAATCTAATACCGGCTTCAGAGAGCTGGATTTCTCCTCTAGCACCCTGACGGAGAAGAAAATAACCACCGTCAAGCTGGACAGTGAAGAGTCAACTCAGGGTCGCGTACAGAAAAAATCACTTTATAGCTCAACTGAGCGAGGCAGATTCTACAAAACGGATCGGCGCGGCAAAGTCATAAATGCCGAGAGCGAGCGCTGGTTTTGTGTAAAAGATAATACCC
>JALSJH010000081.1 GCA_026989455.1 Chromatiales bacterium
GTATGGGGAGGCATACGGCGCTATTATTTTGTACAGTATGGATTCCCACGAGATCGTGGGAACCAGAAAACAACACAGCCACCCATCAGCTACGCCGTCTTCTAACACCGGCAATACCCACCAAGCCTGCGGCCAACAACAATAAAACAGCAGGTGCAGGTACTGGAGCAGCGCCTACATCGCCAGTGCGTACAGCCCAGGCATATATCTCACTGACCTTATGACCGTCAAACTGGGCACCGCCAGCAAGAAGAAAATGCCACGCGTAATCGGTGGTATTGAACGAAGATTCGGTACCTGACCAATAGAAAAAACCTTGAATGTTATCAAAAAGTGTAAGCTGGGGTGCTGTGCTACTGAAGATCGTATCCCCTACAGAAAGGCCTAACTCCTCATAAAAGAGATACCCCAACTCTGTACCAGTACAGTTTGCTCCTTCACAATTATCATCTGCACTAAACAGACGCCAATCATCATAACCGCCGTAGTTCAGGCCTGCAGCCCAGTTCATGGCAGCATCCCAGCCCATACGACCATCCGCAAAAATATTATCTGTAGAGTTACCATTATCTACCGCATTAGCCGCTGCATAGCCCGAGGTAACAGCATAATTAGCATCTGCCAGCCATGTGATGTTTTGATCTGTGTCATAGATCATGCCATTACCACGATCAATAAGTAGGGCGTTGGCGCTGGTGGAAACCCCCAAGCCTAAAACCACAGCGGTGAAAAATCCGGCTACTTTTGTTTTCATTTTTTATCCCTAATTGGCGTTTAATTGATTATTACTCATCCCCACGCTCCCGCGTAGGGTCGCATACGGCGCTATTATTTTGTGCAGCATCGATTCCCACGAGATCGTGGGAACCAGAAAACAACACAGCCACCCATCAGCTACGCCGTCTTCTAACACCTGCAATACCCACTAAGCCTGCCGCAAGCAACAGTAGTACTGCTGGCGCAGGCACTGGAGCAGCGCCGACATCGCCGGTGCGGACGGCCCAAGCAAAAAATTCAGCACTTTTCCCACCGGTGAACTGAGCACCAAAGCCTGCGAGGAAGTGCCACGAAAAGTCAGTATCGAGCGTATATTCAGTACCAGACCAATAGAAGCGGGATTGAATATTATCAAAAAACGCAAGCTCAGGGGCTGTGCTGTTGGACATCGACTCTCCTACAGAGAGACCGAGTTCCTCATAAAATAGATGCCCCAGTTCAGTACCAATACAGTTTCCCCCTACACAATTATCATCCGCACTAAACAGACGCCAATCATCATAACCACCGTAGTTCAGGCCTGCAGCCCAACTCATCGCCGCGTCCCAGCCCATACGACCATCCGCAAAGATATTATCTGTTGCTGTGTCACCGTTATCCACTGCATTTACCGCTGCATATCCTGAAGTAACAGCATAATTAGCATCTGCCAGCCATGTGATGTTTTGATCTGTGTCATAGATCATGCCATTACCACGATCAATAAGTAAGGCGTTGGCGCTGGTGGAAGCCCCCAAGCCTAGAACCATAGTGATAAATAATCCGGCTACTTTTGTTTTCATTTTTTATCCCTAATTGGCGTTTAATTGATTTTTTCTCTCATTGTTTCCACGCGACTCATATTTGTGAGGCAACAACCACAGCAAAAAACCCCGAAAATCCGAGGTTTTAATCGAACAAAAAATATTCTCAGCCTACTTTATATGACAAGTCAGGCAGAGCGCGCTGCCCGCATTGCTTACTCGCAGAAAACTCGGAATAAATTCGACATTAGCGGCATCCGGCACGCCGTGGGGGTCATGACAGGAGGCACACTCCACCTCGAAACCATCTCCTGAGTCATAAACGCGGATCTCATATATATCTGCCCGGCCATTGCCATCATCAAAAAAGGCCAGCTGCCCCGGCACTTCAATGTCCATCGGACTAAAATCAGCCCACGAAGAGAATGCGGTAGGGTACAATATACCAACCGGGTGGTCATCTCGCAGATCAACAACCGAAGAGTCTAGATAAAATTTCAAACGAATATCAGTAGCCTCGCTATTGAGCACACCACCAATAACAAAATTATTAAAATCTCCTGGTGAAGCATCAGTGGGAGAGTTGTGGCACAATGTACAGTCAGCTAGACTCCCGTGTTCGTAGGTTCGTATTGACCACGTCGCTAAGAAATCCGTATTTACCGATTCTTCCTGAGCCTGCATGTACATTCCTGAACCCGGCATATTGATAATAGAGTCAATTGCAGTCACACCATCATGGCAGGAGAGACAGGTCAGCGAAGCAGGGCCAGGGTGTGTTACATTCTGCTCACCCGCAAGCCCCAGTGTGGTCGGTGTATTATATAATTCGTAGTTCAAGCCCATGTTAACTGTTCTATTCCACAGTGGCATACCCAACCCCCCCGTAGAGTTGTTGGCTCCATGCGGAGTATGGCAATACACACACACCTGATTATAATCATTACGGCGTATTTCCATCGTCAAACGATTTGCAGCATCAAGGTAACTCACACTTATGTTGTGTCGTGTACCCGTAATACCATCAACAACAAGATTGCTAGCCTTTGTACTAGAACTCCAGCCATCGGCCAGTGCGACAGAAACAATGCCTTGTATGGAAATTAATATAGCCAGCCAACTCACTCTCTTCATTACTACTCCCTCATGACAAAGCCACCTTATACAGAATCTCCAGCTAAACCTGAGCATCTCACGATACAACAACAGAAGCACAAAGGCGCTTTGAATAGCTCAAAGTCACCTCCTAAATCGCCTGAAACCCAGTAAGTACATCAGAGACTTGAAACAGCCTTACTGCCCCAAATAGCAAGGCACTCTACTTGCAACCTTACTCGCTCTCCTCCACTTACAGCCCTTAATCACCCATCCATTAAAGAAAATAAACAACTCAAAAAAAACCCCGACAAATCGGGGCTCCAATCAAAAAGATGGTTATTCAAGACCTACTTAATATGACAGGCCAGACAAAGCGCACTACTCTCATTACTTACGCGCAAGAAGCTTGGAATAAATTCATCATTAGCCGCATTTGGAACGCCATGAGGATCATGGCAGGAGGCACATTCCACCTCAAAACCACCATCCCCTGAATCATAAACACGGATTTCGTGCTTATCTGCCCGACCATTGCCATCGTCAAAAAACGCATAACGCCCAGGAATTTCAACATTCATCTGCTCGAAGTCAACCCATGCTTGACTAGTAAGGGCCGTAGGGTAGCGTACACCCACCGGGTGATCATCCCTCAAGTCAACAACCGAAGAGTCCAGGTCAAACTTAAAAGAAATATCAGTAGCCTCACTATTGAGAACACCACCTATAACAAAGTTCGTAAAATCTCCTGGCGAAGCGCCAGAAGGCGCATTGTGGCACAGCGTACAACCTGCCAGACTCATATGCTCTAAGGTATCTGTTGACCATGTCGCCAAGAAACCCATGTCTACCGATTCTTCCTGAGACTGCATGTACATTCCTGAACCCGGCATATTGATAATTGAGTCGATTGCAGTAACGCCATCGTGACAAGAGAGGCAAGTCAACGAAGCAGGGCCAGGGTGTGTCACGGCCTGTTCCCCTGCCAGCCCCAGCGTGGTCGGTATATTGTATAGTTCGTAGTCTAAGGTCATATTAACCGTCCTGTTCCACAGCGGCATACCCAAGCCTCCCGCAGAGTTATTAGCTCCATGTGGAGTATGGCAATACACACACACCTCACCATAATCATTACGGCGTATCCTCATCGTAGCCCGGTTTGCAGGCGTAAGATAACTCATACTCATGTTGTGGCGCGTCCCCGCAATACCGTCAGCAGGATTATTACTAGCCGCTGTCGGCCCCCAACCATCCGCATGAGCCATTGAGACAGCCCCCTGCGCAACAATAACCGCTAAAGCTAACCAACTCGCTCTCTTCATCACTTTATCCCTCAAGACTCAAGATTATCGTACAGGCTATCCCGCCAAGCCCCAATACTTTGCGTTACAATAACAAAAGCTTAGCCAAAAATCACCAACAATTTTTATACCAAATTAGATCTTACGCTACTCAGCTACCGCTTGATTGGCACTGTAGCTCGCTTCGATATAAATTCCGCCCAAATCGCTGTCAAAGGGGACGAGCCATACATTGCTGCCGGTTTTATGTTCAATGTGATAATCATGACCCACTACCACTACGGGAAGTGAGAGTGACAGCTCACTACCCCCTTCATCCAGGCTGTTTTTAGCGGCACCCACTACCATGTTGGCGATCTCACCGGCCAAATCGGCGATAATCGGGTTTTCTGCGTCAATCTCCATGCCCTGCAACATCCGCTGGGCAATGACGACAATGACCGCCTTTGGGAAGATAAGGGCGACTGAAAAATGTATCTCTTCACTATTTAGGGAGACGACTGCGGTAATCGCATCATTGATCAACACCTGGTTACCCTGTTTTTCACGGGCATCCCCCGCGACTGCCTGAATACTGCCCATGGAGGCTAATATATCGGGAAGCGCCTGTGTAACAGCCTGCAGATACTCATGATTCATATCGGCTCTCGTAGATAAAAATTTAGTTTACTTGAAGGATGTCATGAATGTTTTATGCTGTCTGAAATCGTCCTCATTTATCCCGAAAATAACACCAATAGAACAACTATTACTGCGCATTTCGGAACAAATGAGAACAATTTCTTCTCAGCCTAAACTCATCCAGACTTAACCTAGAGCTTCTTAAACAAGACTAACATACAATCGCAGCCCAAAGTGTGACTACCGAGATAAAATATACCCTGTGTCTAGCGCTACTTCTTGCTCTCATTTGCGGTAACTACTCAGCGTATTCATCTTTTTCCTCAACGCTTCGTTATTTTCGCACTTAAATCGGTTACATATTCCCTATATACTCCCTCTTTGCGTGCGAAAACGCCTCGATTTGAAGCAAAATATAAACACGCTGAATAACTACACTTTGTGAAACACTTCACACATTGCCGTTTAGCCCGTAGAATGGCACGATATTTTCCTGCTGAGCACCGTAGAAGGTAACCAAATAGACTATGACAATTCAAACTGATAACGCAGAGCGCCGTGGACAATCTTACCATCTCATTGATGAACTCATGACGCTGCGCACCGAGATGCTAGCGCAGTACAGCATGCTGGGCGCTGCACGCCCTTTTGAGAAAGATGCTGAGACCATTACCGCCATTCAGGATTTTTGCCAGGCACTGGTAGATTATACTGCCGATGCTCACTTTAGCCTCTATCGCTTTATCTCTGAAGGGAAAGAGCGCCGCTCTGGCGTGCTGAGTGTTGCTAATGAGATATACCCAAAAATCTCCGAAACCACCGGCATTATCATTGCGTTTAATGACAAATATGATAATCAAAAGCATTGTGAAGAGTCGCTCGGCATGTTGGAGCAAGATCTCTCTTATATTGGCGAAATTCTGGCCGATCGTATCGAAAATGAAGATAGCCTGATTGCAGCGCTGCGCTCTGATCGCAAATAACAGACCCTCGACAACCGGGCCATCTATCTAGCTATGCTATTGTCCGCACAGATAGTAATAGCCCTTCTGCTGTTTTGCGCAACTTATGCGGGGGCCAGCCTCCCCGCTAGCCAGCAGAGTGACTACAGCCACCAACGGCTGCTCTTCTTGGAAGCTGAAAGATTACTACAAAACAGTAAGCGCTCGCAGTTCCAAAATCATTTAAAACAGCTTGAAAACTACCCACTACTCCCCTACCTGATTTACGCCGACTACAAAAAACGACTGGACTATATTTCGCACCAGCAAATCGACTCATTCAATCAGCGTTTTAGTGATACGCCACTCGCTAAGCGGCTAAGCCGCCAGTGGTTAATCAACTTGGCCGAAAAGCGACGCTGGCAGGATTTTCTCGAACACTACCCGGGTCGTGGTGATGCTGCATTAGAGTGTTACTATTTACGCGCCCTTTATCACTCCGATAAAAAAGAGCAAGCGTTATCCTACGTTGCACCACTCTGGATGGTGGGAAAATCTCAACCCAAAGCGTGTGATTCACTGTTTCTCACCTGGTTGGACTCCCGCCACTTCAAGCCGGAAATGGCCTGGCAGCGCTTTCAACTGGCCATGGAGAACGGCAAATATCGTCTTGCACGCTATCTGATTCGTCTAACCGAAGGTGAGCAGCAACAGCTCGCAAAACAGTGGTATCAACTGCGCAGCCAGCCGGAAAAGATCAACACCTTTAAACTGACGCAGCAACCACCGGCACTGGCCCGCACTATTGTACGCTTTGGCATCAAACGGCTGGCTCGCTACGATGCCACTCTCGCCTGGAAAAGCTGGAAAAGTTTATCTCCAAAATATGATTTCAACGCCAAAGAGATAACCCATATCGAACGCAATCTAGCGCTGGCCAGTCTGCTACAGAAAGAGGCTATCGATCGCCCTAAATTGGTACAGGTAATTAGTGCCAGCGGAAATAGTGACCTTCAAGCGCGGCGTATTCGTGCCGCGTTGACTGTGGGTGACTGGCAGGCTGTGCAAAACTGGTTACCGCGCCTTAGCCCACAACAGCAAGCAGAGCCGCGCTGGGAGTATTGGTCAATACGTGCCGCAGAGGCATTGGCAACCGAGCGAAAAGAGATCACACTCACTCGCTATGCCAAACTGGCACAACAGCGACACTACTACGCTTTCCTTGCGGCTGACAAAATAGCCGCCCCGTATCAGCTCAGCGATCAAAAAATAGTCTCGGATGAGACTGAGGTGGCCGCCCTGCACGCTATTCCTGCTTTTATACGCGCCAGAGAGCTATTTTTATTGAACCGCGTGGTCGATGCGCGCCGTGAATGGCGCTTCGCCACACAACAGATGAATACCCAGCAACTGGCTCAAGCCGCTAAATTAGCTGACGAGTGGGGCTGGCACGACCGCGCCATACACACCGTGGCACAAACACCTTATCGTGATGATCTTGAGTTACGCTTTCCACTGCCCCATCGACAACAGGTTATCAGTGAAGCGGAACGACATGAAATTGACCCGGCCTGGGTAATGGCGGTGATCCGACAAGAGAGCGCCTTTATGAAAGATGCTCGCTCCAGTCGTGGTGCATTAGGTCTAATGCAGATCATGCCGCGCACCGGACGTGAAATTGGCCGACTACTCAACAACCCGCTGCGCAACACCGCCAACCTGCTACAGAGCGACCTTAATATTAAATTTGGCGCAGCTTATTTAAGGCGCAACCTCAATCGGCTGCAAAATAATCTGGTATCGGCCACCGCCGCTTACAATGCGGGCTATGGCAATGTGCGAAAATGGCTACCTGAGGAGAGTGAAATCGAGGCAGACCGCTGGGTAGAGACCATTCGCTTTAATGAAACCCGACACTATGTGCAAAATATCATGGCTTATGCGGCCATCTACGATCAACGCCTCAACCGCCCCACCATCCGCCTCAGCGAACGTATGCCTGCCATCCAGCCAAAACCCTGAGGTAACTACTCGGCGTATTCATCTTTTGCCCCAACTCTTCGTTATTTTCGTACTCAATTCGGCCACATACTCCCTATATGCTCCCTCTTTCCGTGCGGAAATGCCTCGATTTGAGGCAAAATATAAACACGCTGAGCGGTTACCCTGAATAACAAAAAACGCCAACGCCTCAAGCTTATTTTTTTTTGTCCGACACGACACTCATACGAGAAAACAAGCCAGGGCCAAAGAATGATGAGCAATGAAACGAGTGATCGCGTGAACACAAATGATGCAGAGCGAGAGCGGTTGGAGCGGGAGGCGCTGCACATTGATTACAAAGGGCAAATTGAAGCCATCTCAAAGTCTCAGGCGGTTATTGAGTTCAACATGGATGGCACGATTATAAATGCCAATGAAAACTTTTTAAGCACCGTAGGCTACTCACTGAATGAGATAAAAGGCAAGCACCACAGCATGTTTGCTGAAGCTGATTATGCATCAAGCAGTGAGTACACACTGTTCTGGGAAAAGCTCAATCGGGGTGAATACGATTCGGGTGAGTATCGGCGCATCGGTAAGGGCGGTAAAGAGGTGTGGATCCAGGCCTCATACAACCCCATTATGGATCTCAACGGAAAGCCCTTTAAAGTGGTGAAATATGCCACCGATATCACCTCCCAAAAAGATGCACTCAACCAGATAGCCAAGCTTATCGAAGCGGCCAAACACGGTGATTTAGGGCAATGCATTGATGCCGATAAATACAGCGGTTTTGTAAAACATCTGGTGACTGATATTAACTCGCTGATGGATGCGATTGCGGTGCCACTGCGTGAGACCTCGCGGGTGATTCAAAAACTGGCCGAAGGGGATTTGAGGGATAACGTCAACGGTGAGTTTGAGGGTGAGTTTGCAGATTTAAGTGGTGCGGTTAATACCTGCTTGGGCAATCTTTCACGAATGGTCAAACAGATTCAGGATAGCTCCAACGCCACCAGTCTCTCCTCCGCAGAGATCTCCAAAGGCAACGAGGACTTGAGCCAGCGCACAGAGCAACAAGCCGCATCACTAGAAGAGACCGCTTCCGCCATGGAAGAGATCACCAGCACCGTCAAACAGAATGCAGATAATGCCAATGAAGCGAACCAGCTGGGTGCCAACGCCCGCTCTGAAGCGGAAAAAGGCGGCGCTATTGTTGACGATGCGATAACGGCCATGAGCGAAATCAATGACTCTAGCAGAAAAATTATCGACATCATCAGCGTTATTGATGAGATCGCCTTTCAAACCAACCTATTAGCCTTAAATGCGGCGGTGGAAGCCGCTCGCGCCGGTGAACAGGGGCGTGGCTTTGCGGTGGTCGCCAGTGAGGTGCGTAACCTGGCTCAACGCAGTGCCGCCGCTGCGAAAGAGATAAAGAGCCTGATCCATGACAGCGTAGAGAAGGTCGAAGAGGGGTCACGCTTAGTCGATAATTCAGGTGAAACACTCACCGGCATCGTCACCGCTGTGCAGAAGGTCAGTGACATTATCGGTGACATTTCAGCCGCCTCCCGGGAGCAGGCGGCCGGTATCGAGCAGATTAACAAGGCCATTGCACAAATGGATCACGCCACCCAACAGAACGCGGCCTTGGTAGAAGAGGTCTCAGCCGCCAGTGAATCGATGAATGAAGAGTCCCGCTCGCTGACTCAATTGATCACATTTTTTAAGGTGAACGACTAGCCGGTTGATGGTTGATACCAAAGTATCAGGTCAACCTCCAGCGGAATATTCGCCTGGGGGTGTGCCGCAATTATGCGCGGAGTGTAGTCTGATACCGGGCGATCCGCAGCCACCACTCCGGTAAATAGATAAGCATTAAGGGGAACACCTGCAAGTGCTACGCCTCGTGTCATGGAGTGGCACAAAGGTTTACCGCCCGCCACCCCATCAGCATAGAGCTGCACACTAACCCCCTCCATTGGCAGTTCGCCAAAATAGACCTGCACTTCGAAGTGATAGAAATTCTCTTCCCGCCTCGCTTCAACATTACCAAAATGAAGCCCGTGCCAGTGCTGCTTAAGCTGCTGGTGCCACTGCTCCAGCTCCACGGCAAGCTCATGATCAGCGCTACGCTGTCGGTAGGCTTTTGCCAATGGCAGGTAATACTCTTCGGTATACTCCCTCATCATACGGTTGGAGGAGAATTGCGAGGTCAGGCTACCCATGCTTTCCCGCATCCGCCTCACCCACTCCACCGGCAGCCCCCGCTCATTACGGCGATAGAAACAGGGTATCACCTCATCTTCCAGCAGATGGTAGAGCTGCTGCGCCTCTTCTGCATCCCACGCCGCAATATCTGCATGCTCCTCCCCATCCCCCAGCGCCCACCCCAGCTCGGGCGCATACGCTTCAGCCCACCAACCATCCAGTTCAGAGAGGTTAAGCCCCCCATTGACCAACACCTTCATACCACTGGTACCGCTGGCTTCCCAAGGGCGACGTGGGGTATTGATCCAGAGATCCACCCCCTGAACCAGTTGTGCCGCAACCCCCAGATCGTAATCCTCAACAAACACCACCCGCTGGTGTATGCCGTTGCTCTCGATAAAGTGCTGCCATTGACACAATAGCTGTTTGCCCACCGCATCTTTTGGGTGAGCCTTTCCGGCAATAACCAGCTGTACCGGACGATCCTGGTTAGTCAATAGACGTATCAGCCGTTGAGTATCATGCAGTAACAGGTTGGGGCGTTTATATTCGGCAAAGCGCCGAGCAAAACCCAAGGTCAATGCATAGGGATCAAGGGTTTCACGACATGCAGTGACCCGCTCTCGATTATCGCCGCGCCCACGGTGTTGACGCTCCAGCCGTTGGCGCAGGAAGGTGATCAACCGCTGCCGCCCCTCACTGCGAAAGCGCCATAACTTCTCATCTGACAGCTGGCGAAGCTCTTCACCAACAGACTCGAGGGTGCCGCGCCAACGGGACTTACCACAGCTTTCAGTCCACAAGGCATCTGCGGTGGCCGAATCCCAGCTGGGCACATGGATACCATTGGTCACATAACCCACCGGCACCTCATCTTTGGGCCAGCGGGGAAATAGCGGCTGGAAAATTTGACGGCTAACTTCACTGTGCAGATGGCTGACACCGTTAACCGCACCTGCTCCGCGCATCGCCAGATAGGCCATATTAAAAGGCTCACGACTATCCGCAGCATTCAGCCGCCCCAACGCCAGCAACTCTTCTAGGCTCACACCACACACCCGGGCAAACTCACGAAAATAGCGAGAGAATAATTCCGGTGAGAAACGGTCAAAACCGGCGGCTACCGGTGTATGAGTGGTGAAGAGATTACCCGCCCGCGTAGCGCGCAATGCCAGATGAAAAGGGTGTTTATGCTGGCGCATAAAGTGGTGAGTTCGCTCTAAAATAGCAAACCCGGCATGCCCCTCGTTAAGATGACAAACCGGACAATCAATCCCCAACATCTCCAGCAATCGCCAGCCACCGATGCCGAGCACCATCTCCTGTTGCAGCCGCATCTCCTCACCGCCGCCATAAAGCTCGCTGGTGATGGCGCGATCACCTGGGTCATTAAGCGGGTCATTGCTATCGAGCAGTAACAAAGTCCGCCGCCCTACCTGGCCACGCCAGGTACGCAGATGTAAACGGCGACCCGGCAACTCCAGTGTCACTCGCATCCACTCACCCTGGTCATTCCGCAGCGGCACTACCGGCAACATGGTTGGATCGTTGTAAGGATAAAACTCGATCTGCTCACCCTGCGGAGTGATTGCCTGACGAAAATAGCCCTGTTGATAGAGCAGCCCAACACCGATCAAAGGGACATTCAGATCACACGCTGTCTTGATGTAATCCCCCGCCAACACTCCCAGACCACCTGAGTAGATCGGCAGTGATTCACAGATTCCAAACTCCATGCTGAAATAGGCAATATGCCCCGAAAATTCACCATCAATCGCCTCAGAAAACCACGATTTTTCTTCAATATGCGCCCGCCTTGCATCGAGTTGCTGCTGTAGTTTCTCAAGAAACTCAACATCCTTCGCCAGAGTCATCATGCGCTGCTCTGAGACAGTATCAAGAATCAACCAGGGGTTAGCTGTCGCTGCCCATAACTCAGGAGCCACCTGATGCCACAAAGCATCGGCTCCGTGGTTCCAGCTCCAGCGAAGGTCTAGCGCCAAGGTCGCCAAACCTTGTAGTGGCTCAGGTAGCGCACGGGGAAGATAGTGGTTTGTTTGCATCTTTACCCTCTCAGACGGTTTTTTTATGGCGAAATAAATTCCGCTGACTAAATAGTAACTCCGCCATAATCACTACCGTGTAGATCACAGCCAACTTAATCAGGATAGCCGCATCGTTCTGCCACAAGTAGAGCAGCAGTGCCAACAGCGAAGCGATGGAGAGCAGAAAGCCGCAGAGTGTTACAGAGAGACGAATGCCGATCTGTTTTCGTAAACGCAAAGCGGAGAGGTTTATAGCGGCAAAAACCAATAAAAAGGTTGCACTGGCAAAAGAGGAGATCAGGGTTAAATCACTGGTATTCACAAACACCAGTGTCACCATAGTAATCACCAGCAGACTGACCCAAGGAATATTATTTTGCTGACGACGAAAACCGAATACCGCAGGCAGTGCCTTATCTTTAGCCATCACACTGCCAAGGCGTGCGGAGCCAAACAGCGTGGCATTAATCGCCGAAGCGGTGGAGAAGAGTGCCGCCAGCCCAATCAGTAAAAAACCCGCCTCACCCAGAAACGGTTTGGCCGCCACCGCCAGCGCATACTCCTCATAGCGCGCCACCTCTTCGGGTAACAAGTTCCCCACCGCAACCAGCGAGACGGTGACATAAATAAACATTGCGATACCAATAGACCACATAATCGCCCGAGTCAGGTTGCGCTCTGGATCCTCCATCTCATTTACTGCGTTAGGTATTAACTCGAAACCTTCATAGGCAACAAACACCAAGGCGGCTGCCATGAGCACACCCAGCTCACCTTGATTAAACACCGGCAACAGATGATCCGCCTCAACATAAAACAGGCCGATCACCGCAAACAGCAGTAAAATTAACACCTTGGCGGTAACAATCAGTAACTCCGCATTACCCGCCTCGCGCACGCCATAGAGATTAATACTGAGAAAGAGTAGTAACACAAACGACTGCAGCAGGTGCTGCATAACAGGGTTGCCATCACTACCCAACATCGCCGCACCATAGACACCAAAGGTAAACGCATAAAGCGCCAGCGTTCCGATATAACCGGCTAGTAATAGCCAGCCACCAATACCCGCCACATAGCGCGCTTTAAAGGCTTTTTCCAGATAGGTAAAACTGCCACCATCCGATCGATACATCAATCCCAACCGGGCATAGGAGTAACCGGTTAACAGCGCGATCACCCCACCCAGCGCAAAGGCGATGGGTGCCGCGTGACCCGCCTGGGCAATGGCAAGACCCAACACTGCAAAGATACCACCGCCCACCATGCCACCGACACCCATGGCGATCATCTGTTTAAGATCAAGCTTGGCGGGTAACTTATGGGGCATGGTCATTAAGGAGTCTCTGATCAAATCATGAATATTTTACGCTGGCTGGAATCGCCCTCATTTATCCCGAAAATTGCACCAATAGAGTGACTATTACTGCGCATTTCGAAACAAATGAGAACAATTCCCTCTCAGCCTAAATTCATCCAAACTTAATCGGAGACTCCTCAAGGAGTCTCTGATCAAGTCATGAATACTTTACGCTGGCTGGAATCGTGCTTATATGGATTCACAACCCTCAGCTAAGGTGAATCGCCACATCGGTCGACTCACTGGCCGACAACACCTCATAGGCCCGCTCCACCTCTTGCAGGCTACCGTGAACAACCACTAGGTACTGCTCAATATTAAGCGCGGTTTCGTAACGGATAATACTCTCCTTTGGAATGCCAATACTATAAAGTGCGGCCCCCAAGGCACTGAGACCACCCACAACCACAGCACTCTCCAGAGTCGCCACCAATACAGCAACCAGCGGCCCCGCCATCAACACCGGCCCTACACCCGGTATCCAAAACAGACCGGCACCAAATAACAGCCCCCAGACACCGCCCCAAAAAGCACCCTTTTTTGCCCACAACTTGACCCGTTTACCGGTGCTGTAGAAACCAATGGGATGCTCTTCGTGATCGTCCCCTTTACCAATAAGAGAGATTTTCTTAATATCGAATTCAGCCTGTTGCAACATCCGCACCGCCGCCTCCGCCTCTGTCTGCGAGAGGTATAACGCGACACAGCTATTTTGATCCACCATTTCACCCCCCCCGCTCTTACTCTGACCCCACCTGAATGATCATGCACCGTCAAGGGAGTGAATTCTGCTACCAGGGTTACACAGGGAGGGGGGCGGCCATTAAGCGCTTTCATCGCCATCTAAAGATGGCTCCCACAATAGGAGGCACCCGTAGGAGCCAGCTTCAGCTGGCGATCAGGCCTCATAGATACAGGTGACTCAGGTCATGGCTCGTGAAAGAGAGAGGGGTTTAGACTTTATTGCAACATCGATGTTTTAGCCAGAGGTGAAGCTAACTGCTGCTCTGCTCGCTGTGCCAGTGCATTAAGCTTCTCTACCGCCAGATAGCCCCGATGGGCATCGACAATGCCCTCCTGCTTCCAGTGCTGCAATTGCCGATTCACAACCACACGCACACTGCCGATCATCTCGGCCAGCGACTCATTGGAGAGGTCGTTTATCAAGCGCGGCTCGGCATGCGCCGACTCGGCATCATCCATGTGACGCAATATCAACCGCGCCAGACGGGTCTCGGTATCGTGCAGCGCCAGATCCTCAGCCAGGTTTGCCAGCACGCACATCTGCTGTCCGATATAGGGCAACAGTGCGCGGTTAAATGCGGGGTGGGCGGCGATCCACTCCCGGGTCTCCTCCATGGGTATACTCAACAGCGCAACATCATCTAAGGTTTCGAGCATCAAGTCATGGGGCTGGCCATCCAACAAACTGAAAAGACAAAAGCCATCGCCGGGGCCGTGCAAAAAGAGGGTGATCATACGACCGCTGTGGGGGTTACTGCGGCTGAGCCTCACCCGGCCCGAGAGCAGTATGTGAAAACGCTGCCACGTCTCCTCCAGCGGCAGTAAGCGCCGCTGCTTCCAAGTCTCACGACGACAACGACTCAGGATATCCACCAGCGTCTCCCGGTCAAGCTCACCAAACAGTGTTGATTCCTGAAGGCACTTCAGGCTATCGGCGTAAAAAGGGGATTCAGGTGTCATATTATTTCCTCCAATGACTCTTTTGAGTCAGACAGAAACAATAGTTCAAAAGAGGCCACAAATCGAGTGTTGGCGATATTATGCGAAATGGATGAAATATCCGGACTAACGATATAGACTACGGCGAATATGAACACTTTTCGTCAAACAGATAGATGGATATTGATCGCGTGGGCGCTGCTGCTCTCACTGGCACTGCTGTGCGTGCAGGGTAGTCAGCTTCATATTCACCATCTGGAACACGACCATGGCAGCCACCACAGCCACGCCATTGATGAGGTAGCCGATCACCTCCATTTGAGCAAAGCGCACCTTATTCACGACACCTCCCACAACGACCATCATAATAGTCTCCTCTCCAACATTGAGATCAACCCTGATGAGTCGCTGAAAAAGACCCATCACACTACCCCGGCAATTGCCCTCTTTGTTCTCTTTTTCAGCTGGCTACTATTAGCCCCTTCGCAACGGCCCCTTCGACACCGCAACGAGATAAAGCGCGTCCTTTATAGCCGCTACACCCTCTCGCCGCCTTTGCGAGCACCTCCTCCAGTCTCCTAGCCCACAACCCTTTTTAAAAATTTACTGAAGCGTACCACGCCGATTTCATCTGCCATCTCTTAGGGAATCTCAGATTAAGTCTGGATGAATTTAGGCTGAGAGGAAGTTGTTCTCATTTGTTCCGAAATGCGCAGTAATAGTCGCTCTATTGGTGCAATTTTCGGGATAAATGAGGGCGATTTCAGCCAGCATAAAACATTCATGACTTGATCAGAGCTTCCTTTAGCTATGAAACTGCCCGGTTGAGTGCGCATTACGTTGTGAAATCAGGAAACAGACCATGTTATTAAAAGCAAAAATTACTTTTTTTCTAACCAGTATACTGGTGCTTATTCTCTTACCCCAGCTCGGCTACAGCCACGGCATGTCAGATGCAGAAAAACAGCTCATCATCGACGGAGGCAACCTGCACTACATCTGGATAGGTGCCACCCACATGCTGTCAGGCTACGACCATTTGCTGTTTGTTTTTGGTATTATCTTTTTTCTAACACGCTTCAAAGATATCGTTAAATACATCACTGCATTCACACTTGGCCACAGCGTCACACTGATCTTTGCCACCTTTAACGCCATTCAGATCAACTACTTCTTGATTGATGCCATCATCGCCCTGAGCGTCTGTTACATCGCGTTTGTTAACTTGGGGGGATTCAAAAAACAGCTGAATATCAACCCGCCAAACATGTTGATGATGATCACCGGGTTTGGCCTGATTCATGGGCTAGGTTTATCGACACGACTACAACAGTTACCACTGAGTGAAGATCACCTGTTAATGAACATCATCTCCTTCAACCTTGGCATCGAAATAGGACAAATTGCGGCACTGACAGTGATGTTAATCATTATTTCCGCCTTTCGTAAAAGTCACGCTTTTGTGACCTTTAGCCGCATAACCAATGTGTTTCTTATTTTGGCGGGAGGCTACCTGTTCCTGATGCAGATGCATGGCTATGCCCACACCAGCCACCCAGAGGAGTTCATGATCGAGCAGCCAACCCACAGCAGTGAAATTACTGACATAACAACCCAAACAGAGTGGAGAGACTCAATCACTCTTACTCTTCCTGCCAGAGGCGACAAGGAGTACAAATTACAGCTGGAAAAGGGTGCAACACTTGAATACCGATGGGAAACCGATGGTGCGGCACTCTTTTTTGATTTTCACGGAGAGCCTGAAGATGATGACAGTGGTTTTTTCAAAAGCTATAAAAAGGGCACCGAAAGCCTATCCAGTAGCTCATTAACCACACCGTTCACAGGCACACACGGCTGGTATTGGAAAAACAACACCCCATCCCCGGTCACCCTTACCCTAAAAACCAAGGGCGAATATCAACGCCTTGGTTTAGATAGATCACTGGATCAATTTGAAGCGGAGATGGGTGATAATCTGTGACATAGATTCCAATACAATCGCTGTCAGGGTGAAAGCATACGCTTCACCCTCTCCAGCAGCTCTTTCGATTGCATGGGTTTGGAGATAATATTTTCATAGAGCGCAAGGTCTCCTCCTTGCATATGACGGTCATCACTAAAACCACTTACCAACTGAATTTTAATGGCAGGGTATTTTTTCTGTACCCTCTCTGCCAGCTGGTAGCCATCCATGTTCGGCATAATGACATCTGAAAGTAATAGATCGACGTGCTCACGCTCAAGAATATCCAGTGCCTGCTGAGCACTTGCTGCAGTGATCACCCGATACCCCTCACGGCTTAATATCTCTGACTCCAGCTTGAGTAGGCTCGGTTCATCATCCACAACCAGAATCACCCCTCGCCCTTCGAGGCTCTCTTTTTCAGTGGTGCTGGTCTCTTGCTTTGACAGCTCATCTACGCTGTCACGAGGAAAATAGAGCGTGAAGCGACTCCCTTTCGCCAATTCAGAGTGCACACTGATCGCACCATCACTGCGTTCAACAAAGCCGTATACTTGACTTAAACCCAGCCCAGTACCCTTATCACCCTTGGTTGAATAAAACGGTTCAAATATCTTCTCTTTGGTCTCTTCATCCATGCCATGCCCGGTATCGATAATATCGAGTACCACATAATCCCCCTGCCCCAGCTCAAGCACCCGTGCCTCAACCTCAGCCAGTGACCTATTTACTGTTTTAAAGGTCAACCGCCCACCTTTGGGCATCGCGTGCATCGCATTAATAGCGATATTCAATATGGCATCTTCAAAGTCACTTTCATCTACCTTGATTGTCCATAGCTCGTCGGCTAGGTCAAACGTTAATACAATCCGCGAGGTCAAGGTCTTTTGCAGTAGGTGTGCCTGCTCCTTTAGCAGTGAATTAATATCAACTCGCTTGGAGTTGGAGGCGCTTTGTCGTGAAAAAGCCAATAATTTCTTGGTGAGCTTCTCACCGCGTTTGCCTGCCCGATGAATTTCACGCACATACTGAGCAAGGTCGGGCTGCTCGTCGAGCATATCTTCCAGCAGCTCCGCATAACCCAGAATAATACCCAGCATATTGTTGTAGTCGTGGGCGACTCCACCTGTCAGCTTGCCAAGCGCATCCATTTTCTGCGTTCTGCGGATTGTCTCATCCAGCTGTTTTCGAGCCGTGATATCTTGCGCAATACCCACAATGGCGGCAACATCGCCACCCTCATTTAAAACCGACTCCCCCATCAGATGTACCCATTTCACCGGCCCATGGCGCAACAGTAGGCGACACTCGATGCTCCAGTCCAAACCATAACCAATGGCATTGGAAATATGAGTAAGAAAGTGTTCAACATCGTCTGGGTGAAGCGCATTAACTAGATGATCCAGTACAATCTCACCACTCTCTAACTCAAATATTTTGCGTAACTCATGAGAGACCTCTACTGTATTTGTCTGCAGATCCAGCTTCCAGTTACCGATTTTTGCAATCTCTTGCCCCCTGATTAGATTGCTTTCGCTCTCATCCAGCTGCTTCTCAATACGTTTCCGTGAGGTGATATCAAGAAAGGTCACCACCGCGCCCACACATTGATCCCCAGAGAATATCGGGTGCGACCAATACTCTACATAAAATTGGCTACCATCCTTACGCCACAACACTTCATCATCAATATGTACCTTTTTTTGTTCGCGGCAAGCGCGATAGATGTGGCACTCATCCGCGGGGTACTCCGAACCGTCCGGATAGTGGTGATGAATGCAGTCGTGTATGTTGCGCCCAAGAAGCTCGGTATCTTGTTGATAACCCAGCATATCGAGGCAAGATTGATTAACAAATGTACATTCACCTTTATGGTTAACGCCGTAGATGGCTTCTGCGGTAGAGTTAAGCAGCAGACGAACCTGAGCCTCACTTTCAGCTACTGATTTTCGTAACTTATACTGTTCGGTCACATCGTTGAATACCAACACCATACCGAGGATCTTTTCATCTCCGTTGCGGATCGGTGCCGCTGAATCGGCAATTTGGTACTCCTGACCACACTTGGCGATCAGGGTAGTATTGTTACTGAGGTAGACTGTTTCACCATGGGAGATCACCTTATCAACCGGGTTTTCTATCGGCTCTCGTGTAGCGGCATCCACAATCGGAAATATCTCTTTTAGCGGTCTCCCTTGTGCCTGGTCAAAACACCAGCCTGTCAACGCTTCCGCGACTGGGTTCATACGTGTGACATCGCCCAATTCATCGGTGGTGATCACCGCATCACCAATGCTGTCGAGTGTAATTGTCAGACGTGCCTCGCTCTTTTCCAATGCAATGATGGCCGACTTTTTCTCGGTAATATCACGAATAATCTCTATAAAGGCGCTCTCTCCCTGAACCGAAGAGGTTGAAATCTCGACCCAAGATTGATCACTAATTTCCAACTCGCAAGAGGATAACTCACTCTCATTGGCGACTGCCTGGCAGATAGGGCAAACAGCCTGATCTGTATTTTTGTTGTGAAAAATAGCGTGGGATTTTTTACCGATTAGACCAACGACCGAGCTACCCGCCAGCAAACAGGCTGATTTGTTGAGGTGTCGTATGGTGCCGTCTCTCTCTACAATAACGGCAGCATCAGGAATGGCATCGTAGTAAGTTTCGGCCTTTGATAGGGTGCTAAAAGGCTCACGCAGTGTGGTGCGCACCACCGCTATAAAGATCAACCAGAATGAAAACAGTTTAAAAATATGCCCCGCAATATTGGATATCCCATAGACGCTGACATAAAAGGTGAAAGCCAGCTCGGCAGCCATGGTGAGCAGCATGGAGGCGACTATCAAAACAAATACCCGAGGATCGATCATTTTTCTCTGTGAGAAAAGATAAAAAATGGCCACCGCGAGTATAAAAATAATCGCATATTCACTTAGAATCTTGAATTGCGTCAGCCCTTCCCCATCAACAAATGCCGTCGGAAAATTACCGGAAAAAACTGAGATTACCAGTACCGTCGAAAGGGCACAAAATAGTGAAATAGCAATTGAGCGGCTCAAAGGGTGGGTCAAAAACCAGGGCGCTGTTAACAGCAAAAAAGCCTCTATGTAGCGCGTACCAATCCATAACTGTGTAGATAAATTTGCACCTGATGACGAAAATATCGGCATCCCTTGATAGGCCAGCGCATGGATCATATCCAGCGCCGCAACAGAGAGGTAGCCACACCCTAAGTACATCAAGAAATGGTTGCGGGTAAAGGAGTAGACCTGCCATGCAACCACCGTCATCAAAACGGCGACGGTAATGGCAAAAAATTCAACTAGAGTATGAAACAGAAGGAAATTATATTGACTTGAGATAATCAGAAACAGGCTCAACAGCAGCGGCAAAATCAAGGTATTGGCATCAATTAAACGACGTGAAGCACTCATGACTCTAATTCCATATCAGTGACATTGCCCTAATCCGCAGTTAGAACCACGTATGCTGCACAAGCTCTTGATTCCACAACGCAATAAAAAATAGCCGCCGAACCTATGGGTGCGACTCACATTTTTTATTACACTGTGAAACCAATATCTTGCACATCATCTCGCATTTCTATCTGCGGATTAGGGCATTGAATTAAACTCGCTCAGATTTTTTTTCGACAACGACTCCACATGATCAACGCTTCAGCGGGCATCGGCTTGGCAATGAAATAACCTTGTGCCACATCACAACCCAGTTTTTTCAATTCGTCCCACACCTCTCGCGTCTCTACGCCTTCGGCAACTAACCTCATACCCAACATGTGTCCCAGCATGATGCAAATTTTAACAATCACCATCGCCTCTTTATCTTCGATCATTCGCATGATAAATCGTTGGTCTATTTTTAGTTCGGTAAAGGGCGCTTGGTAGAGCTGTGTCAGTGATGAATAACCGGTACCAAAGTCATCAATGGAGAGGGAAAAGCCCTTCATTCTCAGTCGATTAAGAACATCCAATGATGAGGTCAACTCACCCATAAAGGCACTCTCTGTAATCTCCAGCTCTATTTTTTCGGGTTCAATAGCGTGTTTGTCGGTCAGCTCTTTTAGCTGCTCTGGCAGGCTCAAACTCTTGATATTATCCGCTGAAACATTGACCGAAATAACCACATCGAGCCCATCAGACTGCCAGCGCCGACTCTGCTCCACGGCCAGTATGATCACCACCTCAGTCAAACGGTCAATTAACCCCTCTTTTTCAGCCAGCGGGATGAAATCCCCAGGAAAAATGAGCCCTCTTTCAGGGTGCTGCCATCTAACCAGCGCTTCCACACCCAACAGTGCCTCTGTTTCAATAGTGACTTGTGGCTGGAAGTGCAGAACCAGTTGACGATGTTGAATAGCCTCTGTCAGCTCTTGTGCGGTGACCGGTTCATTGCGAGAGACGGGCCTGCTTTCAGTCCGTTCTCCCCCGGCAACACTCTCTAGCGCTTTAATAAACTCCTTTCTAACCACAGGTTTGGTTAGACTGGCGAGTACTTTTATATCGTGAGCTTCTGCCAGTTGCCGGGCGGAGTGCAGCACACGCGCATCAAAACCGCTAATCAAGATCAGCAGCAGCCGTTTCTTCTCTTTCGCCAACGCCCTGATCACCTCAATACCATCCATTTCTGGCATATTAAGATCCAGCACCAAAATACCACCCGCACTCAAATCGTAATCCAAAAATCGGCTGGCACTCTGCTCAGCCACAGCGGACCAACCAGAGCGTTTGGCAAGCTCAAGCAACAGATTGGCATACTGCGAATCATCATCAAGAATGTAGAGTTTAGGTTTCACAACCCAACACTAACCCAATGTAGAGAATCTAACTAGAAAAATATCTTAACGCCAAGGCTGGTTGGAAAGTATCTGAGCTGTTTTATTACGGGCAGGGGAGATATAGTTATTTGATTTAAAATGAATTAATGGGATAACTCAGGTCTGTTTCAAACGATTATTTGAAACAGATCAAAATTCAAAGAGGCTAAAAACAAGAAACCCCGCACGAGGCGGGGTTTCAAAAGTAGATCTGAACTACTGACTATATGGTCAGGTCAAGCCAGCGTAAAGCATTCACAACTTGATCAGAGCCTCCTTAGGCACGGCGACGACGCGCCATCATACCCATACCAAGCAGGCCAAACCCCATCAGGAAAACCAGTGCTGGCTCAGGCACCGCTTGAACCCGCATACCACTTAGCACAAAGTTATCATTCCACTCGCTGGCACGGATTGTAAAAGAGTCGCTGACATAGGTACCCAGAGAGAAGCTCTCCCAGCCACCTGTGGTTTCAAGGTTATGCGCCACACTGATACCATCCACATAGAGGTCAAATTCGTCATTAAGCGTATCGTGGTCAAAATTGAAGCCAAGCAGGCTAACGGTACGATCGAATGAGAGTGTCAGGTAATCATCACGCCAAAAACCATCAATATAAGAGCTATCAAGGAAGCCATTTTTCACCCCAAGACCATGCGGATCCCGACTGACATTGGCACTGTTACTAAAACCGTTGTAGCTTGCGGTAACGGTTACGGTCAAACCACCCACCGTAAAGTCGATTGATGGCGCATTACCACTGCCACTATCGCTAAAATCATATTGAATCGGTGCCGCAGTCGCACTTCCGACCACTCCAACAACCAGCACCGCTATCAACAACAAAAATCTATTCACTTTATGCACCTCAGCAAAAAACAATTTTGCAGACCACAATAACTCTGCCTTGCTTTAAGAGTAAAGCAATTAACGCGCCAAACTCACAACCAACTGATAAGCAACAAAAATAAATCCTTAAAATTTACGATGAAACTCATAGTGTAAAAAAAACCGGCACCTCGACTCTTAACGTTTGTCTGTAGAGCAGCACCCTAAACCACCCTCTTCTCCAGCAGCGCAACCACGCGATCCAATGCTCCTCTATTTTGCGCTACCAGCCGCTTACCGCGCTCACCCATGACGCGGCACAGCGCTTGGTCATTAAACAGGCGTAACAGCTCTTTTGCCAGCTGGTGACTATCTCCTACTTCTATGGAGGCCTCTGCTTGTCGTAACAATCGGTGAATTTCAGTAAAATTAAACATGTGGGGGCCGGTGAGTACCGGGATTCCCAGTGAAGCGGGTTCCAGCAGATTATGCCCTCCGGTAGCCACTAGGCTGCCACCCACAAAGGCGATATCGGATGCTGCAAAAAAGAGCATCAGCTCACCCATGCTGTCACCCAGAAAAATTGCAGTATCTGCCTGGCATCCACGCTGCTCACTGCGCCGAACCAAGCTAAAGCCTCGCTCCTGACACAGCGCTGCAACTCCATTAAAACGCTCTGGATGGCGCGGCACCAGCACTAACATGGCCTCGGGCAGCTGATTTTGTAGCTGCTTAAAGGTATCCAGCACTTGCTCATCTTCCCCCTTATGGGTGCTGGCGGCGATCCATATTTTACGCTCAACACCCCACTGTTCACGTAATCTCTTGGCGTGTTTTTCGATCTCATCTGGGGCTGTGAAATCAAATTTCAAACTACCCGTCACTTGAACTTTTCCAGGATCAGCCCCCAGCGCAATCAAGCGCTCTTTATCCACTTCGCCTTGCGCCGCGATAACAGTAAAGTTATTGAGCGCTGGAGTGGTTAACGCACTAACCCGGGCATAACCTCGCGCTGATCGCTCGGACATACGGGCATTCACCAACATGCTGGGGATTTGCTGTCGGTGACAGTAGTGCAGCATATTGGGCCAGATTTCGGTCTCCATGATAATTAACATGGATGGCTGAATGCGACTAAGAAAGCGTTTGAGGCAGCCCGGTGTGTCGTAGGGCACATATCGATGTTGTACCCGGCCTTTGATATCGGCCACCCGCTCGGCACCGGTTGGTGTCATGGTGGTGACAACGAGGGTATGTTCAGGAAATTTTTTCTGAAGGCGAGCAATCAGTAGCTTTGCCGCTTGCACCTCTCCCACGGAGACTGCGTGCACCCAGATCACCGGTGTTTTAATACGCGCCCCAAAACCAAAGCGCTCACGCAATCGCTCTCGGTAAGCGGGTGATTTACGCGAACGCAGGTAGAGCCGCAGCAGGATCAGCGGCAGCAGCAGTGTAAAAACCAGTGAGTAGAGGTGTCGCATCGGGGTTATTTATCTGCAGGGTGTTGTTGGCGGATCCGTTCCACAATAGCACTGGTTGAGCACCCTTCTGCAAAATGCAGCACCTGCACTTCACCGCCGTTGGCCTGGACACATTGATGCCCGGCGATCTGTTCGATCTGATAATCGCCACCCTTTATAAGGACATCAGGCACTATTTCGCAGATTAGACGCTCCGGAGTCTCCTCCGAAAATGGCACCACCCAATCCACACTGCGCAGGGCAGCTAATACTGTCATTCGCTGCACCAGCGGCACAATAGGTCGCTGCTCGCCCTTGAGCCGTGCAACCGAGGCATCATCATTCACCGCCACGATCAATCGATCGCCCTGCTCTCTGGCCTTCTCAAGATACCCGACATGACCTGCATGTAGCAGATCAAAACAGCCGTTCGTCATTACGATGCGCTCACCCAGCTCTTTGGCGCGCTGCACCGCCTGCTGCAGGGTAGCCTGATCCAACATACCCGTTTCAATACTGCCCTCAACCTTCTCATCCGCCTGAATGGCCGCACTCAGCTCCTCTACCGAAACGGTAGCGGTGCCCAGTTTACCCACCACAATCCCCGCCGCTAAGTTGGCTAGCGCGGTCGCCTCAGCCATCGGTTGTCCGGCGGCCAGTGCTACGGCTAACGTAGAGATCACGGTATCTCCCGCGCCGGTGACATCATAAACTTCTCGCGCCAGGGTCGGCAGGTGAAGGGGGGGGTGCCCTTTTTGCAGTAGCGTCATCCCTTTTTCGCTGCGGGTGATGAGCAGTGCCTCCAGCTGCAACTCATCACGCAGTGCATCGCCTTTGCTCACCACAGCGGCATCATCCTCACAGTGACCCACCACCGCTTCAAATTCGGAAAAGTTGGGGGTTAACAGGGTTGCACCGCTGTATTTCTGCATCTCTGATCCCTTCGGGTCGATCAATACCGGCTTACCCGCTACCCGTGCTGCTTGAATCATAAGTTGAACCTGATCCAACGTCCCTTTGGCATAGTCAGAAAGCACCACTGCGTTACAATCACCCAAACCCTGGGTAAAGCGAGCCAGCAATGCCTCACCGGCAAACGGCTGTAACGGCTCTTCAAAATCAAGCCGCAGCAGCTGTTGATGACGACTGAGCACCCGCAGTTTAGTGATGGTCTGGATCTTTTTCGAGCGCTCAAAACGACAAACCACACCCGCCTGCTCAAGTTGTTGTGACATGATGCGACCCGATTCGTCATCACCCGCCAGACCATCCAGTGCAACACCGGCACCCAATGCGGCGATATTGATCGCCACATTTCCTGCACCACCCGCCCGAGCGTCTAGCTCATCACGCTTGACACTCACCACTGGCACCGGCGCTTCGGGGGAGATACGCGAAGTTGCCCCTTGCCAGTAGCGATCTAACATCAGATCGCCTGCCACCAGAATCTGTGCTTTTTTAAAATCAGGAATAGAGAGGCTCATACTTCAATCGACTCGCAAAGCATGTGCAAAATAAGGATATGCATCTCTTGAATACGGGCGGTGCGCTCGATCGGCACCGTGATCGCGTAATCAACCAGCGGAGCCAGTTCGCCGCCGCTTTTACCTAGCAGGCCGATGGTTTTGATCTGGTTTGCATTGGCATACTCCACTGCTTTAATCACATTCGCAGAGTTGCCCGAGGTGCTGATCGCCAACAGAAGATCACCTTGGTGACTCAAAGCGGCAAGCTGGCGCTCAAAAATGGCCTCAAAACCGTAATCATTACCGATAGAGGTGAGCGCACAGCTGTCTGTCGTCAGCGCGACAGCCGGATAACCCTGGCGCTCAACCTCAAACCGCCCGGTCAACTCCGCTGCAAAGTGTTGAATGTCTGAAGCTGAACCGCCGTTACCGCAACCGTAAATGGTATGCCCGTTCGTCAACCGCTGGCGCATCAGCTGGCTCACCTCATGCAAAATCGGGTAGAGTTTTTCTACACAATCCAAGGCAGCGCGGTGCTCCTGCAGACTCGTTGCAAAATCAAAAGCCATCGATCATTCCCACTTTTTTCATCTCATTTTGTAACTATTCAGCGTGTTTAGATTTTGCTTCAAATTGAGGCATTTTCGCACGGTGAGAGGGAGCCTATAGGGAATAGGTGACCGATTGAGTACGAAAATAACCAAGAGTTGAAGCAAAAGATGAATACGCTGAGTAGTTACCCCATTTTAAGTTATGTACTGATATCCGGGATGGTATACTAGCACAGTCGCCTCCCGCTCTCTGAGCGAGTTTCCATGCTGAGTTTAAATCACCAAGATGCAGAAAAACAGACCGTCAGACAGATTGCCCATTCACCCTAAACACTGGCCCATTTGGTTAGGCTTAGCCCTGTTGCGCCTGCTCAACATGCTGCCGTTCCGCATGCAACTAATGCTGGGCAAGCAGCTGGGCAATCTTCTATTTCGTGTTGCTGCTGCTCGCCGCCATGTAGCCGCCACCAATATAAAGCTCTGCTTCCCGGAACTCTCTGATGATGAAAGGGCGACCCTACTGCGCAAGCACTTTCACTCTATGGGTATTATGCTGTTTGAGTTGGGCTTGAGCTGGTGGGGGCGTAATCAACGTTTGGCCGCACTCACCGAGATTGAGGGGCTGGAGCACCTAGAAAAAGCGATAGCGGCAGGAGGTGGCGCGCTGTTGTTAGGTGCGCACTACACCACCCTCGACATCAGCGGCCACCTGCTCGCCACCCAAACCGACCTGACGATACGCAGCATGTATCGCCCCCACGAAAACCCGGTAATCGAGTATGTAATGCGAAGGGGTCGCGAAAGTTACTTAGACAGCCTGATCCCCCGCGACGATATTCGCGGGCTAATTCGCAGCCTCAGGCAGAATAAAGTAGTCTGGTATGCACCCGATCAACACTACGAAGGGAAAGGGTCGGCACTGGTCCCCTTTTTCGGCATTCCCGCCGCCACTAACACCGCCACTTCACGCATTGCAAAGATGGGGAAAACGGTAGTTATCCCTTTCAGCTCAGTTCGCAAGGAAGATGGCAGTGGCTATACGCTCAAACTACTCCCCGCGCTGGATAACTTCCCAACGGATGATGAAGTGGCTGATGCCACGCGAATACATCACATATTTGAAGCGCAAATCCGTCACAATGCAGCGCAATATTTTTGGGTGCACAAGCGTTTCAAGCGGAAACGTATCGGGGGGGAAGATCCCTATAAGAAACCCTCCTGACACTAAACTCATACCAGTGATTGATAGACCTTGAAATTACCTTCCACCATCGCCTCAATTGAAAACTCTTCCTTTACAATCTGCTTACCCTGCTCTCCCCATGCGCGGGCCTGCGACTCATTGGCCAACATTTTCAGCAGTGCATCCCGTAGTTGGGCAACATTTTGCGGTGCGACCAGAATGCCATTTTCACCATCACGTACAATTTCGGGAATCCCCCCGGCACGGGTTCCGATCAGAGGCACCCCGGCGGCAGCGGCCTGTAGCAGTGAAACGCCCAGCCCCTCCATATCTGCCGGATGAACCACCGCATACAGGTTGGGCATTACCCGGTGCAGGTCATCACGAAAACCGATCAATCGAACATGATCGCTTAACCCCTGTTGCACTATCTGCTGTTGCAGCTCATCGGCCAGTGGCCCTTTGCCAAAAAGTAACACCTGAATATCGGGGTGTTGGGCGATCACCTCGGGCAGTGCGGCAAACAGGTGACGATGCCCCTTGCGGTAGATAAGCTGCGCAATCACCGCCAACACTCGACTGTTGTGTGGCAACCCCAGCGTCTCGATAAACCACTCGCGCTCCGCCGGTTGATCAAAGCGCTCAACATCCACCGCGCTGTGCACACAAAGCACCTTATCGGCGGGCACCCCTTCACTAATAAGCACTTCACGAATACCATTTGAGATGGTAATCACCTGATCATAGAGACGATATTTAAAGCGCGCTACCCACGGCGACTCTGGGTTATCAACCCGCCGAGAACAGATAGAGTTCACCCCCGCCCATTTTGCGGCAAGCCCCCCCAGCACATCAGCACCCCGGCGACTGTGCAGGTGCACCAGGTCAGCCTGCTCCTCTTTAAGTACCCACTTGAGCCGTCGGATGAAACCGATATCAAGATCACCCTTCATGGGCATCTCATACACCTTATCCACCACATCCCGTGCCGCTTCGGCAATGGCACTTCCCTCGGGGCAGACCAGGATGCAGCGTACCGGCTTGTTAGCCAGCCCCCGCAACAGATAAAAAACCTGCAAGGCACCACCATAGAGATGCATCCCCGCCTCAACATGCACCACCGTTAGGCTCACAGTGTTACCTCTCGGATATTTCGCATAATCTCATCAACGGTAATTTTTTTCATACAGCTAAAATCCCCCTCACAGCTCGGATTGCGGCGACAAGGAGAACACTCCATTTTATGGTAAAGCACCCGCGCATTCTCATGGGTGGTATCGGTATAGGGGCAGGTGGAACCAAACAGTGCCAGCGTCGGAACATTAAAGGCGATACCCATGTGGGTCAGACCGGTATCGACCCCAATCAACAGCGCGCTCTGTTTAATAATCGCCGCCGTCTGTGTCAGCGATGACTTACCCACCAAATTAACTATCTTATCATTTTCTGCCTGAATATCAGCCGCAGCCGCCACATCGCCCGGCCCTCCCAACATAATCACCGGAACGCCTCGCTGCGCCATTATCTGCTGCGCCAGCTCAGACCAGCGCGAGGCCAACCAATGTTTTTGCGGGCGGGTGGTAAAGGGGCAGATCACCGCATATTCACCCTTCTCACGAAACTCCGCCGCATAGGCTTCATCCTCATCACTGAGGGCGATATCCATCGCAAAGTCGTCCAGATCCAGCTTCATCTCCTGTGCAAGATGATAATATTCGGAACCGATGCGCGGGTCATCACCTTGGCGGGAGATCACCTGAGTCATAAAGCGGGCACTCGCCTCCTTGGAGCCGAGACCGATACGCACCGGCGCATCCGACCAGAGCGCCCAAATACCACTTTTCAGCAACCCTTGCAGATCGATTGCCAGATCAAACTGCTTCTCCTTAAGCCGCTTACGCAGCAGACCCAACGCCCTGAGCAGGGTGAGATATTTTCGCTGCTTCCACAGCTGCTTCCACTCATCCTTTGGCCAAATTATCAGCTCATCAATATCCGGATTATTTTTCAACAGCGGTGCCGCCGCTGGCTCCACCATCCAACTGATCTTGGCAGCGGGATAACGGCGGCGCAGCGCCTTAATCAAAGGCGAGGAGAAGACCACATCGCCAATGGCGCTGAGGCGGATGATTAGGATATTTTTGGGTTGGGGCATTATTGGTTTATCTCGGCTAAAAACTGCAATGGGTCAATCAACGTGGGGGGGCGTGCACCGCTGCCTTCAATGAACAGTTTGTGCCAGATAGAAAATTGCAATAGCGCATAAATATTTTTAGTCACATCGCCTTTTTGCTGCTGGCGTTTCAATAGCACCTCAATGCCACGCCGCTGCGTCCACTCAGCAATGGCAGGGCTAGCGAGTAACGCTGCTCCCACCTTAGCTAGATACTCCCCCCTCAACCAGTCACCCACCGGCACACTAAAGCCACGTTTCTTTTGCCAAAAATGTTCGCTTGGAAGGTGGCGGCTAGCCCAGCGCTTCAAAAACATTTTACCCTGTTTACCCTCTATTTTCAGGCCATCCGGCAGTGATAGGCCAAACTCAATCACACGATGATCAACAAAGGGCAGTCGCCCCTCCAGGCTCCAGCTCATTAACATGCGATCGGCCTTAACCAACAGGTTATCCGGCAGAGCGGTGGTAATATCCACATACTGGCGGCGTTGTAAGTCACTCCATTCATCCGGTGTCTCCTGCCAAGCTGCGGTGATGGACGCGCGCCACTGATCAGCCCGCTGTAACAGCTTTTCCGAGAAGAGCTGTTTTGGCAAACCACCCCGAAAATTACCTCCGGTACGAAATCCGCCCGAGCCGGGATAGAGCATGTTTTTCAACATGCTCTCCAGCTTCCCCGGCCGATAACGGCCATAACCTGCAAACGCCTCATCCCCCCCTTCACCCGAGAACACCACCTTGAGATCCTGCGCCGCCTCTTCGGCGAGCAAAGAGGTGGGGAGATTAGCAAAATCACGCATCAAATCATCTGCTGCCCAAGTGCTGTAAACCAGACGTTGCAACATCGACTCACCCGCCGGACGAATAATAGTGTGTTGGCTGTTAAAGTGTTTAGCAATCCGCTCTGCGGTCGAGAGCTCATCGCCCACACTGGAGTTGCAAAAACCCAGCGAAAAAGTTCGAATCGGCTCATCCTTGTAACGGCTTAACAGCGCCAATAGAGTAGTAGAATCCACGCCACCTGAAAGAAACAGACCAAACGGCACATCCGCACGCATGTGCTGAATCATCACCCTCTCCATCAGCACATCAAATTCAGCCTCTGCCTCAGCGTAACCAATATCACGGGGCTGAACACGCAGCGCAGACCAGTAGCGTTGCCGCTCGATAATCTCCCCGCGCTCAATCACTACATACTCAGCGGGCAAAATCTGCTCAACACCTGAAAGCATCGTTTCACGCCCACAAGCATTTTGGTTTTGCAAAAATTGAATTAATGCTGAGGGGTTTATCTCTGGTTTGACCGCAAGAGCCGGTAACAGTGCTTTCATTTCAGAAGCGAAGCAGATGCCATCAGTGGTTTTCGCCATAAACAGTGGTTTCATACCCAGGCGATCACGCACAAGAATCAGGCGTTGTTTATTTCGATCAAAAAGCGCAAAGGCAAACATACCGCCCAAGTGCTCAATAAAAGTATCGCCGTAGACCGCATAGGCATGCAGAATGGTTTCGCAGTCAGAATGAGTTTGAAATTGGCGACCTTGATCTTCAAGCGATTTACGCAGCTCAATGTGATTATAAATTTCACCATTGGCCACCAGGACTAAGCCATCCTGCTCGTCAATAAAGGGTTGATCACCGCCTGCTAAATCAATAATAGAGAGGCGGGAGTGAGCCAACCCCAGCGAGCCCTCACGATATATACCCTGATGATCGGGGCCACGATGGTGGAGCGTTTTAATCATGGACTCAAGAAGCTGTACACTGATACCCCTCTCACACTGGAAAACGCCCGCTAAACCACACATCTAATATTCCAACTTGATCAAAGGTAAGCACAATTCTACAACAACCCGCCCCACCTTCGTCATATTTTATGATAAATTAGCCACAATCAAATCAACCCAACATGGACAGTCCATAAACCATGAGCAGCTTCACTTCTCTATTGACTCAACTGGAGACACTCCCTCTATCATTCGCAACCACTGACATGGGGTTTCTCTTGAATCTTCCTGCAAAAACAATGCTCTATACAGAATACCCCTCGGATATATGAAATATCCGAGTTAAATGTATCACCCACTAATTAACAGCTCTCAGGCTCAATCAAAATGTTAGATTTCTTCAAGAAACGACACAAGGTGCGTAACACAGAATTAGCTCGCCAAATTAAAGAGCTAGAAATTCAAGTTGAACGAATTAAGAACAAGGTCGATGTTGAACAACACCTGTTTGATGAGTTTCAGCGCGTACGCCATACCAAGGAGTACCTAACCGCATTCAGTGAAGAGCAGCCATTGGTTACAATTTGCATTGCCACCTATAACCGGGGGAAACTGCTGCTAGAGCGTTCGGTAAAATCAGTACTGTCACAAGATTACTCTAATATCGAACTTATCGTGGTCGGTGACCATTGCACAGACGACACCAGTGCATTAGTTGCAACCGTAGATGACCCGCGTCTAATCTTTATAAACCTGCCACAGAGAGGGGTCTACCCAGAAAACCCCGACTGGCGCTGGATGGTAGCAGGTACCACGCCCGTCAATCATGCATTGCAACTCGCCCGAGGTCAGTTTATAACCCACTTGGATGATGATGATGAATTCCCATTAGATCGGATCGGCAAGCTGGTCGGCTTTGCCCAACAAAAGAGGGCAGACTTTATCTGGCACCCTTTTTGGAAAGAGAGCGCAACGGGTGAGTGGGAGCTAATTAAAGCAGAGGAGTACGCTGCAGGCTTTGTAACCACCTCCTCAGTCTTCTATCACCAATGGTTCAGAAACATTCCGTGGGATGTCAATGCCTATCGCTATCAAGAGGCTGGGGACTGGAATCGCTTCCGAAAGATTAAACATTTAGCACCCAATACTGCACGATTCCCAGAGCCTCAGCTAAGGCATTACAAGGAACGCAATCAAAAGGCTTCATAGTGAAAATCCCTTTCTTACGTCCAAACCTTGTTAAAAAAGAGCAATATCTCGACTACCTTACTGAGATTGATCACTCTCGCATGTATAGCAACTACGGCCCACTCAATAAAAAATTTGAGACTCGTGTTATTAATGAGTGGTTTCAGGGGGATGGATACTGTAGCACCGTCAACAATGCAACCACTGGACTTATACTCGCAATCTCAGCCCTGAAACGCACAAATGCAAAATATGCAGTGATGCCAAGCTTCACCTTTTCAGCAACACCTTTAGCGGCTATGTGGTGCGGACTCACTCCCTACTACATAGATATTTGCAAAGATGAGTGGAGCATGGAAAACAAATCGCTACGCAAAGCCATTGAGCTGTTGGGCGATGATCTTGCTATTGTGATCCCCTACGCAACTTTTGGCAGTGCGATCGATACCACCGGATACGAAGAGTTGCATAGCTCAGGCATACCTGTGGTCATCGATGCAGCAGCAAGTTTTGGCACCACCACCAACGGTGCCCAGTTTGGCCAAACCTTCCCTGGTTGCGTCGTATATAGCTTCCACGCAACCAAAGCCTTTGGCATTGGTGAAGGCGGCATGGTTTATAGCGGTAATCCGCAAACCATCCAAACAATCAGAAACAACGGCAACTTTGCATTCAGCCCACAACGAGAGTCCATTGACTTGGGCATGAATAGTAAAATTTCTGAATTTACTGCGGCCATTGCACTTGCAACGTTAGATGTTTACAAGCAAAAAATAGAGACTCGGCAAAAAATACACGCATGGTATATTCAATATTTATTTGAAAACGGACTCGCCGCACATGGCTGGCGAACCCAGAAATATGCAGGCCATATTCCATACCAATTTATGCCCCTGGCAACGCCAGCAAAAACCAATAGCCTCATCATTGCAAAAAAGCTTCGTCGGATAGGCATTGAGGCTCGAAGTTATTTTTCACCCGCCTGCCACCAACAACAAGCATTTTGTTCACAACCTCACGGGGGTCTCGGCAACACAGAAGAACTCACTACTCAAATTTTAAGTCTGCCACTGTGGGAGGAGATGAGTGAGAGCCACGTCGAATTTATTGCCCACTCATTACATAAGCTGACAAAAGGAAAATCCTGCGATGCCTGACTATAGCTTCAAATCAATCGGAGAGAATGTTCGGATCTTCCCCGGAGCAAAGATCGTTGGTGCTGAATACCTCGAAATAGGGTCAAATGTCATTATAGATGATTTTGTTTTTATCCAAGTAACAGAGCCATCCTACATTGGAAACTACGTTCATATTGCCTCGTTCACCTCAATCACGGGCGGGGGGGAGTTTAAAATCAATGATTTTTGTGGTCTTGCCTCCGGGACCAGAGTCATAACAGGGTCCGATGACTTTTTAGGTAGTGGACTAACCAACCCCACAGTCCCCCAAGAGTTCCGCTCTGTTACGCGCTCACACGTCACACTACACAAACACAGCATTATCGGAGCCAACGCAGTAATTTTCCCAGGTGTAACCATCGGAGAAGGCTGTGCTGTCGGCGCGGGCTCAATCGTAACAAAAAACTTGGATGCGTGGTCTGTGTATGCAGGTACTCCGGCGAGAAGAGTAAAAGAGAGGCCATCACGAGATATCCGTAAAAAAGAGGAGCAACTTTTCAATAAAATGGGGCACCCAAAAAAGTTATTTTCCTGATCCCCCCAGCCCACGCATCATAATAAAAACGACAACCCATCAATGTGCATCTCGAGAAGCCAAAAAAGCGACTGCACCATCACAGCGGCTACGGCTAAAAAGTGCCTGCCCATGTTGAAAAAACAGCAATGAAAGAAAAAGCCTCAAACGATTTTTACGCAGCATACGACGCGCTTTCTCCAAGCTCTCATCGCTCTTCCCGTATTTAGCCATTACATACAACTGAGAAAAGGTCTTATGGCGAAGCTTTAACGCCTCTATCTCCAAGCCGGGTGGAGACGACCTCCCCACCAGATGCATTACCTTGGCAGAGGGAATCAGTATTGTCGTGTAGCCCCTAGCTCTACTGCTCATGCAAATATCATCATCTTCAAAATACATAAAAATATTAGGGTCAAAAAAATACTCAGCATCTACGAAAGCACTCATTCGTAGCAACATCAGCGCCCCCGAAAGAGAGAAGCTGCATGTATCACCCACCACATCACCCATCGAAAATGAACTGTTTTTGTTCATCTGCCTGCGGCGCATCAATGGTGCCGGAAGTGTGCGCTGTACAACTCCATTTTCATCAATAATACCCGGCGCAAGAATAGCCGCATCTGGATAGCAAACGGCAGCTGATAACAGCTGATTAATAGTGCCACTCTCGATAAAACAAGCATCTGGGTTCATCAACAGAGAAAAGGGGGTTTTAACCCTTTCTAAGGCAACATTGTTGGCTGGACCAAAGCCAATATTTTCTGGCATCACAATGAGTTTTACCTGAGAAAAGTGCTCTTGAATATATTCAACGGTACCATCTCGGCTGGCATTATCGACCACAATTATGGAAGCACCCTCAGGGATACTTTTTAATGCGGATCCTACAACCTCTTTACTGTTATAGGTAACGAGAACAACGGTTACTTTTTGTATTGTGGCATCACTCACTAAGGAATTCTCCAATACTCTTCTGCGTAAGGAGGCAGGTCAAATGAAGCAAGATATGCACTCGTACTGGTCTCAATTTCATACGCCTTTGCAGCCTCTTGAAGCGTCTCTTTAGACAAAGGGTTGTCGAGTGCATTGATAATTTCTTTGGCCATCTGCTGATCATCTCCCAGCCGGATCAGTGCCCCATATTTTCCTTCCTGAAGAATTTCTCGAGGACCACTCGGGCAATCAGTGGAGACCACCGGAGTACCCACGGCCAATGCCTCTATCAAAACAAAACCCAACCCCTCCCAAAGTGATGCAAACGCAAACACGGCAGCATGCTGCATGAAGGCATAGGGGTTGGGCTGAAAACCAGCCAGATCAACATCTTCAGACAGACCGAGTTCTTCGGCCAGTGCTAATAGCATCTCATGCTGCTTCCCCTTACCGAGTATCACCAAACGGCAATTACGAATTTTCCTCACGCCAGCAAAGGCACGAATGAGCGTAGCGAAATCTTTTCGGTGACCTAGCTCACCCACGCCCAAAATAACAGGAGGTTCTCCCGGTTGAAACCAGGGGTGGTCTGGTCTTGGAAGTTTATCTGTAAATAGAGTAGAAGCTACTACCGGACTGGGCACTACACTGATTCTATTTCGTGCCAAGCCAGTATAATCGGCCATATCATCTGCAACACCTTTTGAGGTAACAATCACCTCATCTGCATAGGGATAGAGCTTACCCATGGAGGTTCGCTGCAACCAGCGATCAAGCCAGTCCCGACTCGCAAGGTCAATGGAAATGGTCGTACCTGAACTCAATACTAAGCGCGTGTTAACACCTGCCAACCACTTGGAAAAGATTGCTGTACGATTAACCCGGTCTTTATCTGATAGCATCACAAATGGCTGTTCACGCTTCAGATAACGCACCACAGCAGGCAGGCTGGGATAAACATGCTTGCTACCCAAATCAATGATATTTAACCCAGGCAACTTAGCCTCTATGTAGGGGCCATGTTTACGCACATGAAGCAGATCAACAGGATATCCACGATCCAGTATCGCTGGGATAAGATGCTTCATCGCACGATCTACGCCACTGTGCCCCGAGGTAGCGAAAAAACAGGCGATTTTTGGGGTCTGCTTTATTGGCATGAGAACTCCTTGACTTCACATCTACAGCCGCCCTTCATCAAGGCTATAGCGCCATTTATAGTGGCATGATTATACCCTACGACCCCAAGATAAACTCTGATTAAGCCTAAATAAAATATTTACCATTTACTCAGCTTTCCAAGGACATCTGCGGGCTATTTTTCACCCCCTCAGGCAGAAGCGTAAAGCAATGCATAAGGCATTGTTTTTGCGGTTAAATAAAAACAGAGGTCACCCATTGTCTCACCAAATATGGTTGTTTTATTTGAAATCAAAGATTTGTGCAGTACGTGTATTTCTAATTTTTCAATTTAGTCACGACAAAACAGCTGACTAACATCTGTACAGCGTTTATAATTTCTAGCTTTCTCTTACTGGGGCAATATAATACCCCACCCTCCAAGATGTATTTTATGAATAAAACAGCCCCTCATATCGCAATACTGACCCCCTTTAAGCATCATGCCTCTGGCTATGGTGGAATCACACCTTGGCTGGTCAATCTTGCAAATGGCTTTATAAAAAAAGGAGCGCGGGTAGATATATTGGTCAATGCCAAACAAGAGACCCCGCTCAGTTATCCCCCATTGGACAATGAAATTCGGGTTATCAACCAAGGCTATCACAAATATGAAGCATTTAGAGCACTACTCAAGTACCTGAATAATGAGCAACCCACCGTATTACTCACCGCAGGGCACCGTTATAATGCCATGGGAGCATGGGCAAGAAACCTCAGCAAAAGCGACTCAAAGATTTTTTTAAGCATGCATGAAAACATCTCTGCAGGCTCAAAAAACATGTCCTGGCTGAAAAAACGTCTACGCTTCTCAGTAATTCGCCGACTATTTCCCGCCACTAATGGAGTTATTTCCGTTTCTCAGGGAGTGGCTGATGATTTAATTAATCATGGGCTACCCCTGGGGTGCAGCCAGGTAATTTACAACCCCATTGTCAACGAATCTTTGATCACACAGTCACGTATAGCAGTCACACACCCTTGGCTGAGCGAAAAGTCCATGCCCGTACTCGTGGGGGTAGGTAGGCTTGAAGAGCAGAAAGACTACCCAACCCTGCTTCGCGCCCTAGCCATCGTTAATAAAAACCGCCCCTGCCGCTTGATTATTCTTGGGGAGGGACGTGAGCGCGACAGACTAGATGTGCTGGCAAATGAGCTAGGCATCCAACAACAGCTGGATATGCCAGGCCATGTCAGCAACCCTTTTAGCTACATGCGCGCCAGCGATTTATTTGTACTTTCATCGGCTTGGGAAGGCTTTGGTAATGTTATTGCGGAAGCATTAGCCGTTGGCACACCGGTCGTCTCAACCGACTGCCCTAGCGGCCCCAGTGAAATCCTGAACAGAGGCCAGTTTGGGCCACTAGTAAGCATGAGGAGCCCTGAGGCACTAGCAGACGCAATTTGTACCACACTAGACTCACCATTACCCTCAGCAACTCTTGAGGCTCACGGCCAGTCATTCAATGTGCAGACGGCGGTTGACCAATACTGGCGTTATATGCTTGGCGAGGTTTAGACCCATTATGCCTGAAGCGGCCTACCCTACATTTACCATCTTCATCCCCACCTATAACCGGGCAAAACTACTACCCCGCGCATTTACCAGTATCGAACGACAAGCCACACGCAACTTTGAAGTATTGATTATAGACGATGGCTCCACGGACAATACGTTTGAAGTGGTCACTGAGTGGTGCAAACATGTCACGTTTCCCGTTCATTACCACCACCAGGCTAACCAGGGAAAACCGGCAGCCCATAATTTCGCGCTAGAATTCATCAATGGCTTTTTCACTGTCATACTTGATTCCGATGACATACTGGCGGATGACGCATTGGCACTATTGCTTGAGCACTGGAATACCATTCCTGATGAAGAAAAAAAGAGCTTTGCGGGTGTGGAGGGGCACTGTGCGCTATTGAAAGACAAGAAGATAAGTGGCAACAACTTCCCTGCCGATATATTTGACTCTAACTACCTGGAAACACGCTATACCCTGAACATTTCCGGTGATAAAAAGAACGCCATACGCACTGATGTACTCAAAGAATACCCCTTTCCGCACTTTCCCGGCGAAAAAAGCATACGCGACTCAGTGGTCTGGAATCGGATCGCAGCAAAATATAAAATGCGCTATATAAATAAAACAATTCAATATATTGAGTATCAGGCTGAGGGTCTATCTACAGGTATTTTTCAACGCAGGGTAAATAACCCGCAAGGCTTCCGCCTCGCACATCAAGAGATGCTCAATAATTTCAGCAACTACTGCTCGACTACGGAGCTGATGCGAGAGATGGCAAAATATATTCGCTTCTCCTTCCACGGGAAAATCCCCATTAAGCAGCAACTTGCCGATATTCAATACAAAGCTCTGTGGCTGTTTATGCTGCCGAAGGGGTGGATCAACTACCGACTTGACCTACATAAAAAAAGCTCACTCCAAAAGGAAAATCGCCATGCATGAAGTTGCGAAAAAGGCCAAGATCACTCTATTCATCTCCTTCTCCGGCGAAGGCGGTGTAGAGCGCATGATCAGCAACCTAATTCACGAGTTTGTGCGTCAAGGGCACCCTGTTGACTTGCTATTAATTAAAGCGCGCGGCGAGCACCTTAAACAACTGCCTCCAGAGGTCAACATCATAAAGCTCGGCTCTGACCATTCAGCACTGACACTCTGGCCGCTGATACGCTATATGCGCAAACACAAGCCTAAGTGTATGCTAGTGGCCAAACATCGTGCCATCGTGATTGCGGTACTTGCCCGCGCGCTCGCTGGAGTAGAAACCCGTATTATTGGTCGCTTAGGCACCAATCTATCTCGTGCGCTAGAGGGGAAAAATGCACTGCGAAAGTGGCTATGGCATGCCCCCATGCGTAAGATTTACCCTAAAGTTGATCTTATTATCCCTGTTTCTGAAGGTGTTTTAGATGATATCGCCTCAATTACCCATCTTGATCACAGTAAGCTACGGGTCATTCGCAACCCTGTCATTACCCCTCAAATGTATCAGCTTGCAGATCAGCCCGTTGAACACCCTTGGTTTTCTGAAGGAGAACCTCCGGTCATTCTTGGCGCGGGCCGCTTCACTCGACAGAAGGATTTCATCACCTTAATCAAGGCCTTCGCAAAAGTACGCCAACAACAAGCGTGTCGCCTTGTGCTACTAGGCTATGGCGCATTACAAACAGAGTATGAAGCACTCGCAACTGAGCTGGGTGTGGCAGAAGATATTTCGATGCCGGGCTTCACCAGCAACCCCTACGCTTATATGAAGAGGGCTGATCTTTTTGTTCTATCTTCTGCTTGGGAAGGCTCACCAAATGTACTCTCTGAGGCTTTAGCGCAAGGAACCCCAGTAGTCGCAACTGACTGCCCAAGTGGCCCCCGAGAAGTGCTGAGAGGCGGCAAAGTCGCGCCATTGACCCCCGTAGGGGATGTAGAAGCCATGGCAAAAGCCATGATTGAGACCATCAATAATCCGCCACCATCAAAGTCATTGCAAGATGCCGTCAGTGAATATACTGCACAAAAAAGTGCTCAACACTATCTCGAAGCACTGGGCATCGACGCTGTCCAATCGGTGGTAGAATAAGTGCGAAATCAATCTTAGGTAAATGTGAGATGCTACTATCCCATCGCTATAACTTCCTCTTTGTACATATCGCCAAAACGGGCGGCACTAGTGCCCGCTCAGCCTTGGCATGCAAAGCTCGATGGGATCGCTACCGCCCAGCTATGTGGTTATGTAGCAAACTAAGCCATGCAACAGGTCATAAAATAGGCAGTAAATTTCCTCGGCACTCAAAAATAATTGCAGCCAAAGAGATGTTGCCCCATGATTTTTTTGATGGATTATTCAAGTTTGCGTTTGTACGTAACCCGTGGGACTTGCAGGTCAGTTCATTTCACCATATTCGTCGTGAGCGACCGCAGTTCCTATTTGGTCATGATGACTTCAACAGTTTTATGAAATTTAAGTTTGACCCTGATCGTCCCTACCAATATCACATTGACACCTCAATTGAGCTACAAAGTGACTATCTCGTCGATCTACGCGGCAATATCATGACCAATTTTATTGGCCGCTATGAAAACTTACACGAGGATTTTTCCCATGCCTGCTCCCAGATAAATATTCGATGCTCACTACCTGAAAAACGTATTTCGAAAGATCGAAAAAAAGATTTCCGCAGCTACTATGATGATGAAACAACCGAACTGGTTGCCCAGCATTTTGAGCAGGACATTAAACGACTAAACTATTCATTCGAGTAACGCCAAAATGCAACCTCTCTCTGCCTACAGTTCGGGGCGTGATAACAACTTCAATTTAATCCGCGTTATTGCAGCAACATTAGTTCTATACAGCCACTGTTTTCCTCTCGCATTAGGCAAAGGAAGCACAGATCCACTCGGAGCATTAATTGGGCGTTCCTTGGGTGAAATTGCGGTAGATATTTTTTTTATAACCAGTGGTTTTTTGGTCAGCCAAAGCCTCGTTCATCGCCCAGGCATTGCCAGTTTCATGTGGGCAAGAGTCGTTCGTATCTTTCCTGCCCTGATTGTCGCCATGTTATTTTGTGTATTTGTCGTCGGACTTTACTTCACCTCTTTACCGAGCAGTGAATATTTAGCTCATCAGGAAGTGCATACTTTTCTCAAAAAAAATCTAACGCTAATCTGGGGCGATCGCTACGCATTGCCTGGAGTATTTGAGCAAAACATTTACCCTGGCGCAGTTAATGGCTCGATATGGACACTACCTTGGGAGCTTAAAATGTATATTCTACTCGCCTTGGTTGCGCTCATTTTTCGTGGCTACAAACACTGGCTGATCATTGTAATCGCGCTGATCGGCACTCTTGGCTATCTCATTGACCATCTCGCACTGTTTGGTGGCTTGGAAACCGACCCGAACAAGCCACGTTTTCTTGCTTTCTTTTTTGTCGGCTCACTCTTTTATCTCTACCGGGACTATATCCATTTGAGTCATCGATTGATGACCGCTATCACCATTGCGCTGCTATTGAGCATTTTTCTACAGCTGAGCACGCTGTTTTTCACAGTTTACACCCTAACACTAGCCTATGCCGTGCTCTATCTTGCTTATATACCCACAGGCGCAATACGAAAATTCAATCATCTAGGAGATTACTCCTACGGCATCTATATCTATGCTTTTCCAATTCAACAGGCCAGTGCAGCATTATTACCTGGGATCGGTGTTTATGAGATGTTTGCCATCGCCACTCCACTGACACTGTTACTTGCAATCGCCTCATGGCACCTGATTGAAAAGCCCGCACTACGTCTAAAAAACAAGACCCCGACACGCTAACAGCGTGACAGGGTCTTCATAAACGAACTTTTTTCGAGTGCTACTCACTCTTCAGCTGATACTCCGCCCCACAATAAGGGCACTTACCCTGGCCATCTTTCATTTTAATGTAGACCCGGGGGTGTGAGTTCCACAGGCTCATGCCATTCATTGGGCAGTGCAGTGGCAGTTCATCTTTACTCACCGTGTATTTGTTCTCTTTGTTTGGTAATACCTCACCCACTTCTGGGCCGGTTTGTGAAATGCCAGATGTCATGTCGCCTCCCGTTGTCTCTGTTTTTATCTGTTCTGAGCACCCCATCACGGGGGCCAAGCCCTGATCAAGTCATGAATGTTTTTTGCTGGCTGAAATCGCCCTCATTCATCCTGAAAATTGCAGCAATAGAACAGCTATTACTACGCATTTCGGAACAAATGAGAACAATCTCCTCTCAGCCTAAACTCATCCAGCGTTAATCCGAGATTCCTAAACCAGTGTCAACCAGTCGCTTTTACTTGGATCACGACCGTGCACAATGTCGAAATACATCGTCTGTAATTTTTCAGTAATCGGACCACGGCTGCCGGTACCGATTTTACGGCCATCCAGTTCACGGATTGGGGTCACCTCGGCGGCGGTACCGGTGAAGAAACACTCATCGGCCACATAGACTTCATCACGGGTGATGCGTTTCTCTCGCACCTCGATCCCTAGCTCTTCGCAAAGTGTCATGATGGTGCCACGGGTGATGCCATCCAGTGCCGAGGTTAACTCGGGTGTGTAGACAATGCCGTTATAAACCATAAAGAAATTTTCACCGCTGCCTTCGGCCACAAAGCCATCAACATCCAGTAGCAGTGCTTCATCGTAGCCATCTCGCATCGCTTCGCTCAGTGCCAACATTGAGTTCATGTAGTTACCATTGGCTTTTGCCTTACACATGGTGATGTTGACATGGTGACGAGTAAAAGAGGATGTTTTAATGCGAATCCCCTGCTCTAGCGCCTCTTTCCCTAAATAGGCACCCCATGACCAGGCCGCGATCATCACATGTGTTTTCAGGTTATCTGCTCGCAAGCCCATCCCCTCTGCGCCAAAAAAGACCATTGGACGGATATAAGCTGAATCCAGATTATTCTCTTTTACCGCTGCAATGGTCGCTTTGTTGAGGGTCTCTTTGTCATAAGGCATCGGCATGTTCAAAATATGTGCCGAGCGAAAAAGACGATCAGTATGCTCTTGCAGGCGGAAAATCGCAGCCCCTTTGTCGGTGTGGTATGCACGCACCCCTTCAAAAACACCCATGCCATAATGCAACGTGTGAGTCAGTACATGTACTTTGGCATCGCGCCACGGCACCATCACACCATCCAACCAGATGACCCCATCACGATCATCCATACCCATACTCATACGGTAACTCCTCAAATCCAATAAATTCTATGAGACCTTTCTTATGGAGGGTCTCTCTATAACGACTGATCAGCACCTATCAACTGCTGCCAGATTCGGTAAACTTGTTGCCGATACACTAGGTGTTCATTTTCATCGGCAAGTGCTGGCTGCTCTTGCAGCGAGAGGCGGTGCCCTTCTGCACGATAGCAGCGATAAGCATCACACAACAACGTC
>JALSJH010000082.1 GCA_026989455.1 Chromatiales bacterium
CCAGATTCGGTAAACTTGTTGCCGATACACTAGGTGTTCATTTTCATCGGCAAGTGCTGGCTGCTCTTGCAGCGAGAGGCGGTGCCCTTCTGCACGATAGCAGCGATAAGCATCACACAACAACGTCGCATCATCGGTGGGTAACAGCCCCAATTTTGCAAACATTTTCAAAATTCGGATGTTGTCGGTAAAACGACACAGTTCAGGATATTCAGCCGACCAAGCCAGAACCCCGTATTGCACCATAAATTCGATGTCAGCGATACCTCCTTGCCCCTGTTTCAGGTCAAATTTACCGACTATTTTCTTTGCCAGTGCCTCACGCATCTTACGACGCATCTCCCGCACTTCTCGCTGCAATAGATCGGTTTCCCGGGGCTGACAGAGAATAGCGGCTCGAATCGCTTCAAATTTGGCCTGTACAACTTCATCACCTACCACCACGCGGGCACGCGCCAGCGCCTGGTGCTCCCAGGTCCACGCTCTACTTTTTTGATATTCGGCAAAGGCTTTAACACTACTCACTAACAGCCCCGAAGCACCGCTGGGACGCAGCCGCATGTCGGCATCATAAAGTACTCCAGAAGGGGTATGGGCGGTCATCATATGGATAATGCGTTGCCCCAGCCGTGCAAAAAAGATGCTGTTATCGATGGGCTTTTCACCACTGGTTTCACCGGTTGACCCCGCGTGCAGAAAGACTAGATCCAGGTCAGAGCTATAGCCCAACTCATGCCCACCCAACTTTCCATAAGCCACAATCGCAAAGGCAAGGTCACACGTTTTGTCATCAATAGAGCAGACCGGACTGCCGTGGCGAGCCACCATATAGGACCAGGCCACCGCTGCAATCTGTTCCAGCAGTAACTCGGCAATCCAGGTCAGGTGGTCACTCACTTTCATCAGCGGCAGGGCATTACTAAGATCGGCTGCGGCCACTCGCAACACATTGATCTGCTTGAAGTGACGGAGTTGCTCCATCACCGCCTCCAGGTCACCCTCATCAATCGTGGCAAGGCGCTGTTCCAGCTCATCTTTTAAACCGGCTCTATCCGGTGGTGAGTAGAGGCTTCTGGGGTCTAGCAGCTCATCCAGCAACATCGGGTATTTTTGCAATAACTGGCCAATCCAACGACTTCCTGAGAAGAGGTAGACCAGTTGCGAGAGTGCCAGTGGGTTTTCAATCAGCAGCGCAACGTAGGCGGAGCGACGTGCTATCGTCTCCATCAAGCCCATCACCCGCTCTAGGGTTACGCTACAATTATCCAGTGTGGCGATAGCCGCCAGTAACCGTGGCATCAGTTGATCCATGCGATCGCGAGCGATATGGCTCAAGGTCTGCATCGATCTTGAGTGGCGCAACCCTTTCAGCAGCCCCCAAACAGTGGCCGGATCATCAAAACCTGCCTTTTTAAGCGATGCCACCGCCTCATCATCAAGCTCATCAGACAACCACAAAGCGGCCAAGCCGTCATCATCATCACTCTCTTTTTGTGGCGCGCTAATAATGTGTTCAAAGTGGCCTTGCACGCTGTCCCGGTGTTGCTGCAAGACCTCTTGGTAGCTATCCCAATTTGGAAAGCCCATACCGATAGCCAGCCGCAGCTTCCCTTCGTCATCAGTGGGCAGATCGTGGGTTTGCTGGTCTCGCCACTGCTGGAGGCGGTGCTCGCTGTTACGCAAAAACAGATACGCCTCCCTGAGTTCATTCACCACAAAATCTGGCAGACAGTTCTGCTCCACCAGCTGCTCTAGGATGTAGAGAATTTCACGGCGCTGTAGTTCACTACACCGCCCACCACGAATCAGCTGAAACACCTGACCGATGAACTCCACCTCACGAATCCCACCAGGGCCAAGCTTGACATTGTCTTGCCTCCCCTTGCGTTTCACCTCCTGCATGATCATGCGCTTCATTTCACGCAGCGCATCGAATACGCCATAATCGATGTAACGACGGTAGACGAAAGGCCTCAACAACCCCATTAAGGTTTCGCCTGCTGCTTTATCCCCGGCGCAAACCCGCGCTTTAATCATCGCGTAGCGCTCCCACTCGCGGCCATGTATCTGATAATACTGCTCCATGCCGTTGAATGAGCTCACCAGCGGCCCACTTTCACCAAAGGGTCGCAGGCGCATATCCACACGAAAAACTTGACCATCCTCGGTAGTGTTATCCAACGCTTGCACGACTTTTTGCCCTAACCGGCGGAAAAACTCCTCATTACTGATTACGCGTTCGTTACCACCGGTTTCGCCCTGCTCAGGATAAGCAAAAACCAGATCTACATCGGATGAGTAGTTTAGTTCACGGGCACCCAGCTTACCCATTCCCAAAATCACCAACTGCTGTGGCTCTCCTTGAGGGTTGCGCGGGATACCATGGTTCTCAGCAAGCCAGCCATAATGAAGCTCGAGGGCCAACTGAAGTGAGCTATCCGCCAGATCAGAGAGGTCGTGTGTCGTCTCAACCAGGTCTGCTTCACCGACCAGATCACGCCACGCAATGCGTACCATCTCACGCCGCCGCTGCGTTCTCAGCAGACGATTTAAATCCGCCTCATCGCTCATCAGCGGCTGCTGTACTCGCAGTAGTTCAAGCATTCGCCCTTCATCATAGGCTCCGTGAAGATCACCACTCTCAAGCAGCGACTCCATCATCAGCGGGTAGCGCAATGCTGCATTCAGCACAAATTCGCTACACCCCCACACAAAAAGCAGTTGTTGTTTAAGTTCTGGTGAACTAAAGAGGGAGCTTTGTCGCCCCGCCTGCTGTAATTTTTCGCAATAAAGCGCCCATTGTGCATCCAGACTTTCGCGCCATGATGAAGGGAGTAGAGGATGGGACATTAAGCGACCTTAATTGATTTTTTGTTGAGGGTCAGTGTAGCAAGCTGTGTCAGCCAATTCATTAAAGCTCTTTAAGGGCACACCGATAAATATTTCAGACAACTCACTGCAACAACGGGCAAAAAAGGGCTGCAACTTATGGATATAAAGGATTACCTGCGCATCATGGTGAAATATGATGCCTCCGACCTCTATCTCACCACGGGTGCGCCACCCAGTGCAAAGATTCAAGGTGAAATTAAACCACTCAGTAAAGATACAATACCCCCCGGTTCGGTTAAAGAGTCTGCTTACAAAATAATGAGTGAGGAACAGATCGCCGAGTTTAAAGTAACACCTGAGATGAATCTGGCCATCTCCGAACCGGGCGTTGGCCGCTTCCGTGTCAACATCTTCCAGCAGCGCAATCAGGTTGCCATGGTGATTCGTAACATCAAAATTGATATTCCTGAAATGGCGACCCTGGGACTGCCCGACACCCTAAAAGATATCATTATGCAGAAGCACGGGCTGGTTCTCTTTGTAGGCGGCACTGGCTCGGGAAAATCCACCTCCCTCGCGTCACTTATCGACTACCGTAACACTAATAGCTCAGGCCACATCATCACCATTGAAGATCCGATTGAATTTGTCCATCGCCATAAAAAATCGATCGTCAATCAGCGTGAAGTCGGTGTTGATACCGCCAGTTATGCCGACGCACTTAAAAACACCCTTCGCCAAGCACCTGATGTCATCCTGATTGGTGAGATTCGCGACCGGGAGACCATGGAACATGCGCTCTCTTTTGCGGAGACGGGCCACCTGGCCATCTCCACCCTGCACGCCAACAACGCAAACCAGGCGCTGGACCGAATTATCAACTTTTTCCCCGAAGATCGACATAACCAGCTATTGATGGATCTCTCCCTCAATATACGCGCCTTTGTCTCTCAACGGCTGATACCGACCATAGATGGCAAACGCTGCGCGGCGATCGAGATTTTACTGGGTACACCGCTGATTCAAGATATGATATTGAAAGGGCAAGTTAAGGAGATCAAAGAGGTGATGGAGAAGTCAGAAAACCTCGGTATGCGTACCTTTGACTCAGCCCTCTACCACCTCTACAAGGCGGGCAGAATCACCCTGAATGAAGCGTTAAAGAATGCTGATTCAGAGAACAATCTTCGCCTGCGTATTTCACTCTCTGAGGGTGATGTGTCGACACTTGCCGACGACAGCGCCCTGAAAATGAAGAGCGAGGACGACACGCCACAAACAGTAACACCGTCGAGACCCAAAATGCCCGCTGGCGGGCTCTCCATCGATGATTAGAGCCTGTTTTTTGAGCTATAAACAGTGAATTTATTCGTGAAATAAAGCGGCTGTGAGTGCTATGTTAGAGGGTAATGCATAAGATTTTCGCCATCTAAAGATAGCTCCTACGAGGGGTGGATAATCACTGACACCAACACTCAACCCATTGTGGGAGCCATCTTTAGATGGCGATGTTTGAGTAGGGTCACCGCCCATAAACAAAAAAAGGCCATGGAGATCCATGGCCTTTTTCATTTGCAAATACCGCTACCTACTTTACTTGTGGTATTTGGCACTCAACTCATGAACTGCATTAATAAAGGCACCCGCATGTTCAGGATCTACATGCTGGTGAATGCCATGTCCTAGGTTGAAAATATGGCCTGTGCCGTTACCATAACCCTCTAAGATCGTCGCGACCTCTTGACGAATACGCTCCGGTGATGCGTAGAGTGTGGATGGATCCATATTACCCTGCAGTGCAACCTTGTCACCCACCCGCGCACGGGCATCTGCAATATCAATTGTCCAATCTAGCCCCAGTGCATCACAACCGGTTTCTGCCATCGCCTCAAGCCACTGACCACCCCCTTTGGTGAACAGGATAACCGGCACTTTGCGGCCATCTTTCTCTCGAATCAATCCATCCACAATCTGCTGCATGTAACGCAGTGAGAACTCTTTATAGTCTCGTGGTGTCAAGCAGCCACCCCAGGTATCAAAAATTTGCACCGCTTGCGCACCCGCTTCGATCTGGGCATTCAGGTATGAGGTGACCGATTTTGCAGTAGTCTCCAGTAGCTTATGCATAAGGTCCGGGCGATCAAACATCATCCCCTTCACTTTGGCATAATCTTTGGTGCCGCCACCCTCAACCATATAGACGGCCAACGTCCACGGGCTACCGGAGAAACCGATCAACGGTACCCGGCCATTCAATTCACGGCGGATGGTGCGTACCGCGTTCATCACGTACTGCAACTCACCTTCAGGGTCAGGCACAAACAGCTTATTAACATCCGCCTCACTGCGTACCGGATTATCAAAAACGGGGCCTTCACCTGCCTCAAAACGCAGCCCAAGCCCCATGGCATCAGGTATGGTCAGAATATCTGAGAAGAGAATAGCCGCATCCAACGGATAACGCTCAAGCGGCTGCAGGGTCACTTCACACGCCAGCTCTGCATTTTTACAAAGATCCATAAAGCTGCCTGCTTGAGCACGTGTTGCTTTGTACTCTGGCAAATAACGGCCCGCCTGACGCATCATCCAAACCGGTGTGACATCAACAGGCTCTTTCAGCAAGGCGCGTAAAAAACGATCATTCTTCAATTCTGACATCTAACTTCCTTTCCCCAATATAGTTTTTTTATGGCCCAGGCGATTATGCGAGAGTCGGTCATGTAATACTTTTAGAGGATTTTCTAACTCCTCAAACTTCCAGGTAATCAAGAATCCCTTCCGCTGCATTTCGCCCTTCAAAGATGGCGGTTACCACTAGGTCGGATCCCCGCACCATGTCACCCCCGGCGAAGACCTTATCATTTGTAGTCTGGTATTTACCCTGCTCACTGGCCACCACCCGGCCTCGGTCATCTGTTTCGATACCGTAGTCGGCAAACCAAGGGGCTGGGCTGGGTTGAAAACCAAAAGCGACGATCACATGGTCACAGGGAACCACCCTTTCTGAACCGCCCACTGGCTCTGCACGGCGACGACCAAAGGCATCTGGCTCACCCATTTTAGTGGTGAGCAGTTTAATGCCTTCAACCTTACCCTCGCCGACAATTTCAACCGGCTGGTGATTGAATAGAAACTCAACCCCCTCTTCCCGGGCATTCCCCACCTCTTTGGTAGACCCTGGCATATTCGCTTCATCGCGACGGTAGGCACAGATAACACGATCGGCTCCCTGCCGGATGGCGGTGCGGTTACAATCCATCGCGGTATCACCACCACCCAGCACCACGACAGTTTTACCGTTCATATCGATGAAACCCGCCTCATCCTGCGGATAATCGTAGCAATTATTTACATTGGAGATCAGAAAGGGCAGTGCTTCATAAACACCGGGAAGACCCTCACCCGGGAAGCCACCCTTCATGGAGTTGTAGGTTCCCATACCCAGAAAGACTGCATCGTATTCATCGATCAGCGTTTGAAACGCCACATCGCGACCCACCTGGGTATTCAATACAAACTCAACCCCCATCTCTTCCATAATGGCACGGCGACGTTTAACCACCTCTTTTTCCAGTTTGAACTCTGGAATGCCAAATGTCAGTAGACCACCCACTTCCGGGTTAAGGTCATAGACAACCGCTTTAACACCGTTTCGCGCCAGAATATCGGCACAACCCAGCCCGGCAGGGCCTGCGCCGATAATAGCCACTTTTTTACCGGTGGGCTCAACGTGCGACAGATCAGGCTTCCACCCTTTTGCGAAGGCTGTATCTGAAATATATCGCTCAACTGAACCGATAGTGACTGCCCCGGCATCCACCTGATTCAGTGTACAGGCACCTTCGCACAGGCGCTCCTGTGGGCAGACGCGACCCGTAATTTCCGGCAGTGAGTTGGTTTGATTGGATAGCTCCGCCGCTTGCTCCAATTTACCTTCGGCCACCAGCTTCAACCAATCTGGAATGTAGTTGTGTACTGGACATTTCCATTCACAGTAGGGGTTACCACAGGCGAGGCATCGATCCGACTGGTTCGCGGCGCTGGTCTGATCAAAGCAACCATAGATTTCACGGTACTCTTTAATCCGTATCGTCGCCGGCTTTTTAGCCGGATTCTCTCTCTTGAGTTGCAGAAACTGAAAGTTGTTACCCATAATTGTCAACACTTCTCATTAATCTTGTTGAGGGCGGCGCTTCAGGCCGCTGCTTTTTGCAGATCTTCCAGCAAAGATGCCAGCTCCGCCGCTTTTGGCTTAACCAGCCAGAACTTGCCCACCATGCCCGAAAAGTTATCCAGAATAGATTGACCCCGAGCACTGCCGGTCTCTTGCACAAACTCTTCAATCACGGTGTACAGGTGGTTACGATAAGCCTCCATCGACTCGGTACCCACGCGGTGTATTTCGATGAGTTCATGGTTATAACGATCAACAAAGCTGTTATCTTCATCAAGAACATAGGCAAAGCCACCCGTCATTCCCGCACCAAAATTAACTCCGCTCTGCCCTAGGATGGTTAACATACCGCCCGTCATATACTCCGCACCGTGGTCGCCAATTCCCTCAACAACCGCAGAGGCACCTGAGTTTCGCACCGCAAAACGCTCACCGGCAAGGCCCGCCGCCAGCAACTTACCACCGGTGGCACCGTACAGGCAGGTGTTGCCAATAATCGTTGTCTCGTGGCTATTAAAACTGCTCTCTTTAGGTGGATAGACAACTAGCTTGCCACCGGCCATCCCCTTACCCACATAGTCGTTGGCATCGCCCTCAAGGTACATCTCCAGGCCACCCGCATTCCACACCCCAAACGACTGTCCTGCGGTACCGGTAAGACGGAGTGTGATCGGTGCATCCGACATGCCCAAGTTGCTATGCCTGATGGCAATCTCACCTGAAAGGCGTGCACCGATGGAGCGGTCGGTATTTTTCACGCGGTAGCTAAACTCCCCACCACACTTGTTTTCAATCGCCGCTAGCGCATCGGCAACCATTTTCTCTGCGGTTTCACCCTTATCGAAAGGCTCATTTTTGGGTTCTACACAATATTGCGGCTTATCGTCATCAACCGTGACCAACAGCGGGGTCAAATCCAAACGCGCCTGTTTTGCGGTTTCGCCTTTGATAACCTCCAGCAGATCCACGCGACCAATCAGTTCTGATAGCTCCCGAACACCCAACGAAGCCATAATCTGGCGCACATCTTCTGCGATAAAACGGAAGTAGTTCATCACCTTCTCTACCGTTCCGGTGTAGTACTCTTTACGCAGAATATTGTCCTGTGTTGCGATACCGGTGGCACAATTATTGAGGTGACAGATACGCAGATATTTACAACCCATCGCCACCATGGGGCCGGTACCAAAACCGAAGCTCTCGGCACCCAAAATAGCCGCTTTAATCACATCCAGACCCGTTTTCAGTCCGCCATCTGTCTGCACTCTAACCTTCTCGCGTAGGTTGTTAGCGCGCAAAGTCTGATGGGTCTCTGCCAGCCCCAGCTCCCACGGCCCACCACAATATTTAACAGATGTCAGAGGTGATGCACCGGTACCGCCATCAAAACCGGAGATGGTGATCAGATCGGCATAAGCTTTGGCAACACCGGCAGCAATGGTGCCCACACCCGCCTCGGCGACCAATTTTACTGAGATCAATGCCTCGGGGTTAATCTGCTTCAAGTCATAAATAAGCTGTGACAAATCTTCAATTGAGTAGATGTCATGGTGCGGGGGCGGAGAGATCAGGCCAACGCCCGGTTTACAATAGCGCAGCGTTGCGATCAGGTCATTTACCTTATGACCCGGCAACTGGCCACCCTCACCCGGCTTGGCACCTTGTGCCACCTTGATCTGCAACACCTCAGCACTGCGCAAGTAGGCGGGGGTTACGCCAAATCGACCCGATGCAATCTGTTTGATTTTAGAGCGTTTGATGGTGCCGTAACGAACAGGATCCTCGCCACCTTCACCAGAATTTGAGCGGGCACCCAGGCGGTTCATCGCCTCAGCCAGTGTCTCATGCGACTCTGGCGAGAGTGCACCCAGCGACATGGCCGCCGAATCAAAGCGTTTAAAGATCTCTTCAGCCACCTCAACCTCTTCAACCGGAATCGCACTCCCCTCTTTCAGTTGCAGCATGTCACGCAGTGAGATAGGTGCGCGATCATTCACTAACGCCGAGTGCTTTTTCCAATCAGCATAATCGCCACTTTCCACTGCACTCTGCAAGGTCTTAACCACATCAGGGTTATAGGCGTGGTCTTCGCCGCCGTGCACATACTTCAACAGGCCACCCTGAGACATCGCCTTGCGCGGATTCCAGGCCAGCTTGTGCTGTATGGCATTATCGCCATCAAGGTCTGCAAAGTTTGAACCTTGAATACGCGCAACAGTTCCTTTAAAGCAGAGATCAACCACTTCACGACTCAGGCCAACCGCTTCGAAGAGCTGCGCGCCACGATAGGAGCCGATGGTTGAGATACCCATTTTAGAGATGATTTTGTAGAGTCCCTTACCAATACCCTTGCGGTAATTGCGCTCAACAACCGCCGGATCGAAACCGGTAATCGCCCCCTGTTTAACCATGTCGCACAGTGTTTCGTAAGCAAGATAGGGGTAAACAGCCGTTGCACCGTAGCCGATTAGAACGGCAAAACCGTGGGGGTCGCGGGCGGATGCGGTCTCAACAACAATATTGGCGTCGCAACGCAGACCTTCATCAATCAAACGGTGGTGCACCGCCCCGGTGGCCAGTGCCGCATGAACCGGCATTTTGTCTTTACTAATACCCCGGTCAGAGAGCACCACCACAACCTTGCCCGCTTTGACGGCGGCTACCGCTTCATCGCAAATATCGGTGACGACCTGTTTCAGTTCACCCTGGCGATTCAGATCGATACGAACATGTGCGTAGTTCTCTTCACGCATATTGAGCAGCTGCTGATATTTGTTATGGGATAACACCGGGGAGTCAACCAATAGGCGATCGGCATGCTCTGCGGTCTCCTCAAACATATTCAGTTCACGGCCAAGGCAGGTCTCCAGCGACATCACCACCGCCTCTCGAATCGGGTCGATGGGTGGATTGGTCACCTGGGCAAACTGCTGGCGGAAGTAGTCGTAGGGTGAGCGCACTTGGCGCGACAACACCGCCAACGGCGTGTCATCTCCCATGGAGCCGACCGCTTCCTGCCCATTTTCAGCCAGTACCCGCAACACCTGCTCGCGCTCTTCATAACTGACTTGGAACTGTTTCTCATAAACACTTAGCTCATCATCACTCAGCGAGTTGACTCCGGCATTTTCACCGCTCAACTTTGATTTAAGGTGTTTTGAGTTCTCTGACATCCACGCCTTGTAAGGGTGGCGAGACTTCAGCATATTATCAACATCTTGCGGCAGCAGAAGCTCGCCGGTCTCGGTATCAACCGCCAGCATCTCACCCGGTTTCAAGCGCCCTTTGGCAACCACATCCTCAGGGGCATAGTCATAAACACCGATTTCAGATGCCAGGGTAATATGGCGATCTTTGGTAATCACATAACGGGCTGGGCGCAGTCCATTTCGATCCAGTGTGCAGGCGGCATAACGGCCATCGGTTAACACAATGCCCGCCGGGCCATCCCACGGCTCCATGTGCATTGAGCTGTACTCATAAAAAGCACGCAGATCAGGATCCATATTGGCCACATTTTGCCATGCTGGTGGCACCAACAGACGCATGGCACGGAAAATATCCATCCCCCCGGCCAACAACGCCTCGAGCATGTTATCCATGCTGTTTGAATCGGAGCCACTCAGGCTAACCAGCGGACGAATATCCTCCATCGGCAGCAGTGGTGTCTCAAATTTATGCCCTCGAGCCAGTGACCAGAAGCGATTCCCTTGCACGGTATTGATCTCACCATTGTGCGCCAGATAACGAAAAGGCTGAGCCAAACGCCACTGCGGCCAGGTGTTGGTCGAAAAACGTTGATGAAAGACAGCCGTTGAAGAGGCCAGACTCTGATCATTCAGGTCTTTATAAAAAACCGGCAGGTTTTCTGGCAGCACCAGACCCTTGAATGAGATAACCCGTGATGAGAGGGTTGGAATATAAAAAACCGGATCATTCGCCTCAAGCGCTTTTTCCGTTCTGCGGCGTGCAATATAGAGGTGACGCTCAAACTCGGCGTCGGTCATGCCGACGGGCGCATTCACAAAAATCTGTTCAATCTGCGGCATGCTTTGCAGTGACTCTTCGCCACAGGCACTCGAATCCGTTGGCACCACACGCCAACCCGCAACAATCAAGCCTTCCTTAGAGAGTTCACTCTCCAGCCGCAGCCGTGCCGCATTCGCCAAGCTACTCTCTTGGCTCATAAATACCATGCCCACGGCATAAAGCTCGGTCAATTCATAACCCAGCTCAGCCGCCGCCGCACGCAGAAACCCATCGGGCTTACGCAGTAAAAGACCACAACCATCACCTGACTTACCATCCGCAGCAACGGCTCCACGGTGGGTCAAACGTGCCAACGCTTCAATCGAGGTTTTAACCACCCAGTGGCTTGGTTTGTTGTCCATTTGCGCAATCAGGCCAAAACCACAGTTATCTTTTTCAAATTGACTGCGGTAAAGGCCGTTTTCGTTTGGCTGCCTATTCATAATATGGAATTCTCTGCACCGTGCTGTTTTTCTTGGTCTACGTCCAGACAGAAGCCAACGAGAGGCAAACCATCCACACGATAAAAGGGTTCGAGATTATACATTCGCAAGCCAATACATTCAATTACTAAGCGATTTCATCTGTCGTCCGCAACCCGTAAAAATAAGAGCTTTCCCTGTAAAACCAATACCCTGCGCCATATTACTACACATTAGTGAAATTTCCGGGCTAGTGAATCAATAAGGCTTAAGCTATTATCCACCACCCATGTACGCTTATAATTTATGAGTCATTACCATGCCCACTGCCCCAAAAATAGGTTTCATCAGTCTTGGCTGCCCCAAAGCGACGGTTGATACAGAACAGATTCTTACCCAGCTTCGCGCCGAAGGCTATGAGTTAACCGCGCAGTATGATGACTCTGAATTGGTAATTGTTAACACCTGCGGTTTTATCGATAGCGCTGTGGATGAATCACTGGATGCCATTGGCGAGGCACTCCGTGAAAATGGCAAAGTGATTGTCACCGGCTGCCTAGGGGCTAAAGAGGGTGTTGTTGAGACCCACCACCCGCAAGTATTAGCGGTCACCGGCCCGCACGCTTTGCAGGAGGTGATGGCCCTTGTTCATCAACATCTCCCTAAACCCCACGACCCCTATATGGACCTGGTTCCGCCTGCTGGCCTTAAGCTGACACCCAGTCATTATGCTTATTTGAAAATATCCGAAGGGTGCAATCACAGCTGTAGCTTCTGCATCATTCCCGACCTGCGTGGAGAGTTGGTGAGCCGTCCAATTGGCGATGTATTGGAAGAGGCTGAAAACCTTGCCAAGGCCGGTGTGAAAGAGCTGCTAGTGATCTCTCAAGACACCAGCGCTTACGGTGTTGATGTGAAATATCGCACCGGATTTTGGGGTGGTCGCCCGGTAAAAACCCACATTCAAGCGTTAGCTGAAGCACTGGGTGAGCTAGGGATTTGGATTCGTATGCACTATGTTTACCCCTACCCTAGCGTCGATAATCTAATCCCGCTCATGGCAGAAGGAAAGGTCCTCCCCTACCTAGACATCCCCTTCCAACACGCAAGCCCTGCGATTTTAAAGCAGATGCGTCGCCCTGGAAACATTGAAAACACCTTTGAGCGTATTCAGCGGTGGCGCAGCATCTGCCCGGATATCGCAATTCGCTCAACCTTCATCACCGGCTTTCCAGGTGAAACCGAGCAAGACTTTGAGATGTTGTTGCAATTTTTAAGTGCTGCAAAACTCGACCGAGTTGGCTGTTTCCCCTACTCAGCCATTGAAGGTGCCAAAGCGAATGAGTTGGCACTGCAAATCGATGAGGAGCAAAAAATCGAACGCGCAGAGCGTTTAATGGATCTGCAAGCCGCCATTAGCGCAGAGAAACTCGCCGCCAAAGTGGGCGCGCAGATGACCGTGTTAGTCGACAATATTGATGCTGATGGCATGCTGATCGCCCGCTCCTATGCGGATGCCCCCGAAATTGACGGTGAAGTACTGATTGAACAGACCAACGGAGCAGAAGTGGGCGATTTTATCGATGTTGAGATCACCCACTCCAGCGAGCACGACCTCTGGGGGAGTGCGATCAACCGCTAACTCAGACATATTATGCCGGAATAATTGAGAAAATCGCTTGGCTTAGGATAGAATCGCCAAACGTTGATTTTAAATTGGGAGAGTGTCATGGCTAGTTATATGGGGGTGTCGATGGCACTGGCGATTCTTATCGGGATCGGTTGCATACTGTTCGTAATATTCAAAGGCGGGCCACCAAGAGATAAATAACCTATATTAAGCCGCCTGACGCAACGTTTCTTGTCACTATTCAGCATCGCTAAGATGCGGCTATTTTATTTTGAATAAGGATTAGGGTTGTAGTTTAAACAGCGGCTTGGTAGTATTCCCGCCATCGTAATTTAGTCGCGTAGCTCAGTTGGTTAGAGCACCACCTTGACATGGTGGGGGTCGGTGGTTCGAATCCACTCGCGACTACCAAAACAGTTTAAAAAACGCTGATCTAGAGAAATCTGATCGGCGTTTTTTATTTTCATCGCCCTGGGGTTATTTTCGTGGGGTCAGAGTAAAACAAGAGCCGGTACTGGCTCTTGTTTTACTCTGACCCCACGAAAATGAGGGCGATTTCAGCCAGCATAAAGCATTCGTGACTTGATCAGAGCGTCCTTAAACGGGATTATCTTGATCAATAAAGTGGTGCTGCAAACCAAACCGTTCAGCGAGGTGTTCACCCAGCGCTTTAATGCCGTATCGCTCTGTTGCGTGGTGCCCTGCGGCGTAAAAGTGAACCCCAAGCTCAAGGGCATTATGAAAGCTCTGTTCAGATGCCTCACCGGTTAGGTAAGCATCGGCACCCAACATTGCCGCCCCTTCAAGATAGCCTTGCGCGCCACCGCTGCACCAAGCGATTTTTTTGATGAGACGATTATTCCCAGCAATATGAAGCGGCTTTCGGCCCAGCGCCTCCGTTATCCGTTGTGCAAAAATCTCTCCGGCACAAGGCTGATTCATCACCCCCATGAAAGCGATACCATTGGCAAAGCTGCTCTCTACTTTCAGGTTTAATACCTTTGCCAATTCAGCGTTATTACCCAGCATCGGGTGCGCATCCAGTGGCAAGTGGTAACCCAGCAGACTAACATCGGCCTGTAGTAGTGTTTTCACCCTTCGCTGCTTAATGCCGACAATAGCTTGAGCCTCGCCCTTCCAGAAGTAGCCATGGTGTACCAATATGGCATCCGCCCCTTCAATAATGGCCTGGTCGAGCACCGCCTGACTTGCGGTGACGGCGGTGACAATTTTACCAATCCGCTTGCGCCCCTCAATCTGCAAGCCATTGGGTGCATAATCATCAAACTGCTTAACCATTAACAGTTCATCAATATATTTTTCTAAATTCCGCAATTCAATCATTTTTTCGCCTATAATTCCCTGTCGTTCAATCACATCTACTCACGATCAAAATAACATGCATCAAGAAGGTTTTTTATCATTTATCTATCGCTACGTGGTGCTGGGGCTTGCCGTCGCGTTTCTGACCCTGCTCATCCTGTTTTACCTCTACCCCGAGCTTTTTCGGGGTGAACAGAAGATAGCGATCATTGAGGCAACACCACACACCACTGCACCCGCCTCTTATGCGGATGCGGTGCAAGTGGCCGCACCGGCAATTGTTAATATCTACACGACTAAAGTAGTCACCGAAAAGAACCCCTATTTTGACGACCAGCTGCTGAAGCGTTTTTTTGGCAACCTACTGGTGCCACGCCATCGACTGGAGCGAAGCCTCGGCTCCGGCGTTATTATCAGCCAAGAGGGTTATCTGCTCAGTAATTACCACGTGGTCGAAAATGCCGATGAAATTTTAGTGGCACTGCAAGATGGCAGAACCACCGAAGCGCAGCTGGTGGGTGGCGACCCTGACACCGACTTGGCCGTGCTCAAAATAACACTGGATCAGCTACCGGCCATTACACTTGGCCACTCAGAAAAGCTCCGGGTGGGTGACATCGCCATGGCGATTGGCAACCCCTTCGGTGTGGGCCAAACCGTCACCCTCGGAATTATCAGCGCCACCGGGCGTAGCGACCTCGGCATCACCACCTTCGAAAACTTCATTCAGACCGATGCGGCAATCAACCCCGGAAATTCAGGCGGAGGGCTGATCAATGCTTATGGCGAGCTGATCGGTATCAACACCGCCATTTTCTCCCGCTCGGGTGGATCTCAAGGGATTGGATTTGCAATACCGATCCATGTTGCCCGTGCCACAATGGAACAGATCATAGCCCAAGGCTATATTCCCCGTGGCTGGCTGGGTTTTGATACCCAAAACCTGACACCCCAGCTACTCGAAACATTCAACCAAGCGAACTTAAATGGTGTATTGATCAATCGCGTCTACCGTAACAGCCCGGCACATGCCGCAGGAATCAGACCCGGAGATGTACTGATAGAGCTTGATGGAAAACCAGTCAGAGAGAGCCGCCAACTCTATAGAGAAGTGATTCAACTCACCCCTAACAGTGAAGTTACGCTGAAAGTATTACGAGGGAAAAACATCTACCAGCTCTCCAGCACCGTAATACAACGACCAGAAGAGTTTAATCCCTAGGGAATCTCTGATTAAGTCTGGATGAATTTAGGCTGAGAGGAAATTGTTCTCATTTGTTCCGAAATGCGCAGTAATCGTTGTTCTATTGGTGCAATTTTCGGGATAAATGAGGGCGATTTCAGCCAGCATAAAACATTCATGACTTGATCAGAGCCTCCCTAGGAGGCTGCCCGAGCATAGCCTACTAGGAGCCTGTCCGAGAATAGAAGCCGTAGCGAGGGGAAGCCGTTTTGAGTCCATTTTTTCGTCATTTAAGGCAAATAGTTGTTCATATTTAACGAAAATGAG